>JAIPGM010000003.1 GCA_021735655.1 Candidatus Omnitrophota bacterium
GGTATTTGAAGATTTTAGTAATTTTAAATTACAATCTGATAAAAAAGTTTACCATTTATCTCCAGCCTAATGTAGGGCTTGCGATAAATGGCTTGATATTTTGAGAGTAGAATATACTGGACAATTAACATAGGAGAAAGAATGAAAGGGATAATTTTGGCCGGAGGCAAGGCTACAAGGCTTTATCCGATAACCAGGGGGGTTTGCAAGCAGATGCTCCCAGTTTACGATAAGCCACTAATTTACTATCCGCTTTCGGTTTTAATGCTTACTGGCATTAAAGACATTTTAATTATTTCAACGCCTCGCGATACTGAACGCTTTAAAGAGTTATTAGGTGATGGTAGTTCCCTAGGGGTGAATTTTTCCTATAAAGTGCAGGATAAGCCTGAAGGTATAGCCCAAGCCTTTATTCTGGCTGAAGAGTTTATTGGTAAAGACAGTGTTTGTTTAATCTTAGGCGATAATATTTTATATGGACATGATATCTCTGAACTTTTAATTAAAGCCGCCAAAGATGTGTCTGGTGGAGTTATTTTTGGCTATTATGTGAAAGATCCTGAACGATATGGAGTAATTGAATTTGATAATGAGCATAGGATTTTATCAATTGACGAGAAGCCAAAGGATCCAAAATCAAACTGGGCAGTAACTGGTTTATACTTTTATGATAATCAGGTAGTTAAAATTGCTAAGTCCCTAAAGCCCTCGGCTCGTGGTGAGCTTGAAATTACCGACGTCAATAAAGAGTACTTAAAAAAGGGCAAGTTAAAAACTAAACTTTTAAGTCGTGGTTATGCCTGGCTTGATACCGGAACCCACGATGCTTTAATTGACGCTTCAATGTTTATAAAGACCATTGAAGATCGTCAAGGCTTAAAAGTGGGCTGCATTGAAGAGGTGGCCTATCGTAAGGGTTATATCAATGCTAAACAATTAGAACAGTTAGCCAAGCAGTTAAATACAAGCTATGGTCAATATTTATTGAGAATTTTAACCGAGCGAGGGTAAAATGTCATTTGAATTTAAAAGATTAGAAATCCCCGAGGTTGTTTTAATTAAGCCTAAATTACGCAGTGACGAAAGAGGCTTTTTTCTTGAAGCCTATAAACAGAGTGATTTTGTTAAATTTGGCATAACTGATGAATTTGTTCAAGAGAATCATTCTAAATCTTTTGCTAAGGGGGTAATCAGGGGTTTACATTTTCAAAAGAAACCTTTCGAGCAGGCAAAGTTAGTAAGAGTGATTGCTGGTAGCGCTTTAGATGTGGCGGTTGATATTCGTCGTGGTTCACCTACCTTTGGAAAGTGGGTTTCGGCATTACTTTCAACGAAGAATCAGTCGATTCTTTATATACCAACCGGTTTTGCCCACGGGTTTTGTACTTTAGAAGAAAATACCGAAGTTATTTATGGTTGTAGTAGTGAGTATTCGCCTCAGCATGATCGAGGGGTTATTTGGTCTGATCAAAATATCGGCATACATTGGCCGATTCTTAAACCGGTTCTTTCTGAGCGCGATAAAAAATGGCCGATGTTGAAAGAGGCTGACATTGGGTTTAACTATGTCTAAAAATATTTTAAAACTGGTTTTGGACGTAGATTTTTTAAAAACAGACTAGAGAATTTTTTAAAAATAACAGAACTTGCTGGCTCGCGTGGCGGGCGGGTCGGCCTCAGCACCCTCATAAGCGTACTGAGGGGATGAGTTTTAGCAAGGAAGTGCATTATGAATATATTAGTTACAGGCGGAGCAGGTTTTATAGGTTCACATTTCATTAGGCATCTGCTTAAGAGTCACAATCACCGTGTCTTTAACCTTGATAACTTGAGTTATGCCGGAGATTTAGCCAGGCTTAAAGATGTCGAGAAGAACAGCAGGTATCATTTTATAAAGGGAGATATACGGAATATTGAAAACATTGAGGGAGTTTTTTCTCATGACATCGATACAGTGGTTCATTTAGCTGCCGAAAGCATTCCCGAGGATGTTTATGTCCCAGTCCAATCTGTCCCCAAGATAGGGACAAGAACAATTACATTTGGTGAGTTGTGGAAAGAACAGTCCAAAAATAATAAGCCCATAAAGAACGAAAAGGGCGAAGCAATATTTTTAAGAGGCAAACAGACGAAAATTTTAAGTTTTCTGAATGGTGGTCAATGGATGCCAGTCAAAGCAATTACTCGACATAGGTATAAAGGTAAGATCATAAAACTAATTCAGAAACAAGGAGTTATAAAAGCAACTCCAAACCATTCTATTTATAGTTCAAGTCTTGAGTTGACCAATCCACACACTAACCCGGAGTTATTGGTTATTAGAGAAATAAACGAGATAAAAAAAAGGAATAAGAGAAAAAGCTTGGCACTTTTGGAAATTTTAGCAGCTTATATAACAGAAGGAAATGCGACTTTCAATAAAGCTAATGGCGGATATATCATAGAAATTAATCAAACTAACAAGGGATGGATTGAACATATAGGAGAACTAATTAGAAAAGAGTTTTCGTTAAAATTCTATATCGGTAAACATAAAAATAAACAGCATAAAGATGTGTTTTATTTACAGGTGTCCAATAAGAAGTTTTTCAATTATTTAATAAAAAATTGTGGAAAATATTGTGATGGAAAATTCTTTCCAGATTGGATTTTTGATTTAGAGAGTAATCAACGGAGTTTTTTTTGGAGTAAGTTACTTGAAGGCGATGGCACTAAAGATGGCAGGTATTCTACGACTTCTTACAAATTAACGAATCAAATCAGCCTCCTTTTGACATTACAAGGAAAAAAATTCAAAGTTTTTGAATACGATAGAAAGAACTATAAAAGAAGCTGGGAGTTCAAGACTGAATTATCTGGTCAGCATTATGGATTGGTGAAGAGAAAAAAACAGGAAATTCAATATGAAGGATGGGTTTATGATCTGGAAGTAGAAAAGAGCCACAATTTCGTTTGTGGAATAGGAAATGTAGTTTGTCATAATACCCATGTCGACAATTCGATTAAGGATCCTTTTGTTTTTGAGGCGGTAAATGTTCGAGGAACGCTCAACCTCCTAGCTTGCGCCAGAAAACACAAGGTTACAAGATTTATTCATATCTCAACTGATGAAGTTTATGGAGAGATAGAAGAGGGTAAATTTACTGAGGATTCGCATTTAGCACCAAATTCACCTTATTCAGCTTCTAAAGCTGCTGGTGATTTTTTTGTTCGTTCTTATATCCGTACTTTTGACTTTCCGGCGATTATTATCCGACCTTCTAATAACTATGGTCCTTGGCAGTATCCTGAGAAGTTTATACCGGTAGCTATATCTAGTGTCTTGGCTGATAAGAAGATACCAGTTTATGCTCAAGGTTTAAATTGTCGCGAATGGCTGTATGTTACTGATTGCGTTAAGGGTATTGCTTTAATTATGGATAAGGGTAAAGTCGGCGAAGTCTATAATTTAGGTTCAAATATTGAGAGACGAAATATTGATTTAGCTAAAGAGATACTTAAGATTCTTAATAAGCCCGATGATTTTATTAATTTTGTTGCTGATCGTCCCGGACACGATTTTCGGTATTGCCTAGATTCAGCTAAAGTCAATAATTTGGGCTGGAGTCCGGAAGTAGGCTTCGAAATTGGCATAACTGCTACTGTTGAATGGTATAAGAATAAGAGAACTTGGACTGAAGGTAAGTTGAGCCGATAAATATGGAAAAGCAAGCCAAGATTTATATTGCCGGACACACAGGATTAGTTGGAAGAGCTCTTTTACGTGAGCTTAAAAAAGAAGGTTATGCTAATTTATTAACCAGAACCCACCAAGAGCTAGATCTCACCCACCAGACAGAAGTTGAAAGATTTTTTAGCCAAGAGCGTCCTGACTATGTATTTTTAGCTGCGGCTCGAGTTGGCGGAATCGGCGCAAACAACAGTTACCCGGCAGAATTTATCTATGAAAACCTTATGATTCAGGCTAACGTTATTAATTCAGCATATACCTCAGGGGTTAAGAAGCTTTTATTCTTTAGCAGTGCTTGCATGTATCCTAAGTATTGCCCTCAGCCAATGAAGGAAGATAGTTTATTGACAGGGTGCCTAGAGCTAACCAGCGAACCTTATGCTATAGCTAAAATCGCTGGGGTAAAAATGTGTGAGGCTTATAATCGTCAATACAAAACAGGATTTATCTGTATTATACCTTCAAATATTTATGGTCCTGACGATCATTTTGGTTCTCAAGATTCACATGTGCTTCCGGCTTTGATTGATAAATTTCATAAAGCTAAGATTGCCAATGAACCTTCAGTGATAGTTTGGGGGAGTGGAAATTGTAAAAGAGAATTTATCTATGTAGATGATGTTGCTTCGGCTGCAATTTTTCTTATGAATTTATTTGAAATTCATTCTTATGTTAATTTGGGATACGGAGAAGATATAACTATAAAAGAGCTAATTGTTGCAGTGAAAGAAATTGTCGGATATAAGGGCGAGATCGTGTTTGATAAGTCTAAGCCTGATGGAATTTTACGAAAAGCTCTAGATAGTAGCAGAATATTATCTTTTGGCTGGAAGCCAAAGACGTCTTTAGCTAGCGGGTTGGACAAGACCTATAAGAGTTTTTTAAAAAAATTTAGTTAAGGTTGTGTTTTGCGATAGAAAGTAATATTTATTTTAATATAAGGAGGTTATGTGAAGAAAACAATTAAAAGTTTAAGAAAAAAAGCTGAAAACATAAGGAAAAATGTTTTAAATATGTGTATTCAGGCCCAAACCGGGCATGTTACCTCTTCTTTGTCTTGTATTGATATTTTGGTTTCTTTATACCATGGTAATGTCATGCGTCATAGGCCTAATGATCCTGGTTGGGAACAAAGGGATCGATTTATTTTAAGCAAAGGCCAAGCATCTCCGGCTTTGTATGCAGTTTTGGCTGATTGTGGTTATTTTAATTCGAAAGAACTTAATAATTTTGCTCAAAAAGGCGGAAATTTTGGCGTACACCTACAAGATAGTGTACCCGGCGTTGAAATAACTTCTGGCTCACTGGGGCAAGGGTTTGGTTTGGCAGCTGGATTAGCATTAGGGGCTAAAAAGAATCGCAATCTTCACTTAGTATTCACTTTACTAGGAGATGGTGAATGTTATGAGGGGTCTATTTGGGAGACAGCTATGTTCGCGGCTCATAATCAATTGAATAATCTCGTAGCAATAGTTGATAGAAATTATCTCTGCGTAACTGATTTTACTGAAAATTTAATTGCTTTAGAGCCGTTAGATAAGAAATGGCAAGCTTTTGGTTGGGAAGTTAAACGTATTAATGGTCATTCGATCGAGGAAATAATTTCAACTTTATGTCCTTTGCGTTCTAGGCCTTCAAGCAAGCCTCTTGTTGTTATCGCCGATACTGTAAAGGGAGAAGGAGCTGCTTCTTTGTGCTATCAGCCGTTATGTCATGGAATAGCACCTAAAGGAGAAGAAGCTGAAATAGCTATCAGAGAATTAGAAGGGAGGTTATGCGATTATGAATAATATTTCTCAGCGTGATGCTTTTTGGAATAAGGTGTATGACAAGGCTGTTTTAGATAAAAATATCATCGTTGTCTCAGCTGACATGGGTGCTCCAGCCCTTGATCAATTCAGGAAAGATTTTCCCTCACAGTTTGTTAATGTCGGAATTGCTGAGCAGAATGGTATAGCTATATCAGCTGGCCTTGCTTTAAGTGGTAAAAAAGTTTTTGTTTATGCGATAGCCCCGTTTATTACTTTACGTTGCTTGGAGCAAATAAGAGTAAACAATGCGATTATGAACATACCGATAACTATAGTTGGGGTTGGTGCCGGATTTGGTTACGAGGATTCAGGGCCGACGCATCATATTACTGAAGATCTTGCGATTATGCGTTCTATGCCCAACATAACAATTCATAGTATATCTGATAGTATCATGTCTCGAGCCATGGCTGTTATATCGTGCCAAATGAAGAACACTAATTACGTACGTTTAGATCGTTTAGTCCTTCCGAATTTATATCAAGAAAATGAGGATTTTTCTAAAGGTCTGTCAATTTTAGAAGAGTCAAAAGAAGCTTATATCATTGCAACCGGAAGTATGGTTCATGTTGCTTTAGAGGCAGCAAAAAATATTAAGCAGCAAGGCTTTGATATCGGCGTAATTGATGTTTATTCTTTGCCGTTTAACGAAAAATTACTTATTGATTTTATAAAAGGAGTTAAAAGGGTCGTGACCTTGGAAGAACATTTTCTTCCCGGTGGCCTTGGCAGTGCGGTCTGTGAAGTCATGCAGGATAAGGGGGTGTTATTGCCGGTTAAACGAATTGGCTTGTCTATGGAAAAGGGCTATTGCTATAAATATGGTGGCAGAGATATCATAAGAAGTTATTATGGTGTTGATTCTGGGTCCGTGACAAATATAGTGTCTGATTTTTTACAAGGAAAGTAAATTATGAAAATACTAGTAACTGGTGGAGCGGGCTATTTAGGTTCAATAATGGTTCCTCGTTTATTAAATTCCGGTCACGATGTCGTCGTTGTTGATTCTTTTGCCTATCGTCAATCATCTTTGCTTGATTGTTGCAATAATAAGAAGCTGACTATAGAAAGGGCCGATACTTTAGATGAGCGAGTAATCGCGCGGCAAATTAAAAATGTTGATGCTATTTTTCCTTTAGCTTGTCTTACCGGTGCACCGCTTTGCGATAACCAGCCTGATGAGGCCAGACGCGTAATTGTTGAAGCCATAAGATTAATTCTTAAGTTGCGTTCTAAAGGACAAGCCATTATTTATCCCACTACTAATAGCGGCTATGGTATAGGCCAAAAAGGTATTTTTTGTAACGAGAAAACTCCTTTGCGGCCAGTTTCGCTTTATGGAAAACTGAAAGTTGAGGCTGAGAAAATTTTGCTCGATGCGGGAGATTGTATTACTTTACGATTAGCAACTGCTTTTGGTATAAGTCCACGAATGCGTTTGGATTTATTAGTTAATGATTTTACTTATCGAGCCGTAACAGATAAGTTCATAATTCTTTTTGAATCACATTTTAAAAGAAACTATATCCATGTTCGCGATGTGGCTAAAGCTTTTATCCATGGATTGGATAATTTCCAAACCATGAAAAACCAAGCCTACAATGTTGGATTAAGCGATGCAAATTTAAGCAAGTGGGAGTTATGTCAGGAGATTAAAAAACAAGTTCCTGATTTTTATTTTATTGAGGCCGAAGTCGGCCAAGATCCCGATAAAAGAGACTATATTGTAAGCAATGCGAAAATCGAAAATAAAGGCTTTAAGCCCGATGTTTCGTTGGAGGATGGTATAACTGAGTTGATAAAAGGATACCAAATCATTAGAAAGAATCAATATTCTAATGTCTAAATTATGATGTCATTGGATCTAGTATTAGTAAATCCGAGTAGTAAAAAGCAGATGTATGGCAGTTTAAGCGATAGCTTAATCGGTATTGAACCACCAATATGGACAGCTTTGATCGCTGCCTTTGTGCGCCGGAAAGGTTTTTCGGTAGCGATAATTGATGCTGTAGCTGAAGGTTTGGGCCCAACAGAAGTTTTTAATAGAATAAGGGAGTATAACCCAAGAGTTATCGGCCTTGCTGCGATTGGAGCTAATCCTTCGGCGGCATCAACACCAAAAATGCTTGCTGTAAGAAGTCTATTGAATTTAATTCAAGAGAATAATTTTGATTCCAAGACCGTTCTTTACGGTATTCATCCTTCGGCTTTAGCCGAAGAAACCCTCAGAGAGGAGAAGATTGATTTCGTAATTAAAGGAGAAGCTTTTTATCCAATTTTAAATATTTTAAAAGAAACAAAATCGCAAGATATAGACGATTTATCGTTTAATAAGGGCATTTGTTATCTTCGGGATAAAAAGTTTATTTCTGGCGGTTGGGCTAAAGTAGTTGAGAATTTAGATGAATTACCCTTCGCAGCTTGGGATCTTTTACCGATGGATAAGTATCGAGCTCATAATTGGCATTGTTTTGGCCATATAAGACAACGTTCTCCTTATGCCATAATTTACACTAGTTTTGGCTGCCCTTTCGATTGTAAATATTGTAATATTCATAGTCTTTACGGTGGTTCTCCGGGCATACGTTATCGTAGCCCTGAAAAGGTGGTCGAGGAAATCGATTTTCTAGTGAAAAATTATAATATTAAGCATTTAAAAATACTTGATGAGCTTTTTGTTTCAGAAAAATCTAGGGTCGATAGATTTTGTGATCTGCTTATTAAACGTAACTACCGAATAAATATATGGGCTTATGCCAGAGTTGATACGGTTAATGAATTATTGCTAAAAAAATTAAAACAAGCTGGAGTAAATTGGATTTGCTATGGGTTCGAGGCAGCTAGCAAAAAAGTCCGGGACGGCGTATCTAAGGGTAGGTTTGACCAGGAAGCTATTTATGAAGCTGCTCGTATAACTCATGATGCCGGGATTCATATAATCGGTAATTTTATGTTTGGTCTTCCTGATGATGATCAACAATCTATGCAAGAAACATTAAATTTAGCTAAAAAGTTACGTTGCGAATACGTGAACTTTTATACTACCATGGCTTATCCTGGTTCAAAGCTTTATCAAGAAGCAATAAAGCAGAAAAAGCAACTTCCGAAAAGCTGGTCAGGGTACTCTCAGTTTAGTTACGAAACTTTACCTTTGCCAACAAAATATCTTTCTAGTGCCGAAGTTCTAAGCTTTAGAGACCGAGCTTTCGTGGATTATTATAGCGATCCCGAGTATAGCGCTATGATTAAAGAAGTTTTTGGCGAGGATACAGTTGAGCATATAAAAGATATGCTTAAATATAAATTAAAAAGGAAGCTGTTGGAAACTGAAGGAGTAAAGACATGATTATTAGCAGAACTCCGTTTAGAATATCTTTTTTTGGTGGTGGAACAGATTACCCGGTATGGTACAGGGAAAATGGTGGAGCAGTTATCTCAGCTTCGATAAATAAATATTGTTATATAACCTGTCGTTACTTGCCGCCATTTTTTGATTATAAATATAGAATAGTTTATTCGCAACGCGAGGCTGTAAAAAGCCTTTCCGATATAAAGCATCCCTCGGTTCGGGAGTGTTTAAATTTTATGAATTTAGGTAAAGGCGTTGAAATACATCATGATGGAGATCTGCCGGCTAGAACCGGTCTTGGTTCGAGTTCAGCTTTTACGGTAGGCTTGCTAAATGCTTTGTATGCTTTAAAGGGCAAGATGGTAACTAAAAAGCAGTTGGCGCTTGAAGCTATCCATGTTGAGCAAGAAAGAATTAAAGAGCATGTTGGTTCTCAAGACCAAACTATTGCCGCTTTTGGTGGATTTAACAAGATTACTTTTGCTCGGGATAATAATATTGAGGTTCAACCGGTGACTTTACATTTTGAGAAATTAAAACACCTACAAAGACACTTAATGTTATTTTTTACTGGATTCTCTCGTACGGCTTCTGAAATTGCCCAAGAGCAAATAAATCAAACGCCTAATAGAACAAAGGAATTAGGTAACATGCATGATATGGTTTATGCCGCTATGGATATTTTAAACAGCAATCACGAAGATTTTAGTGATTTTGGTAAATTACTTAATGAAAGCTGGAAGATAAAAAGAAGCTTAACTTCTAAAATTTCAACGCCATTGATTGACCAGATTTATGAAACTGCTATGTGGGCCGGGGCAAAGGGTGGAAAAATTCTAGGGGCCGGCGGCGGCGGATTTATTTTATTTTTTGTTAATCCAGAATTTCAGCAAAAAGTAAGGCTAGCCCTTAAGAATCTTCTTTATGTTCCTTTTCGTTTTGATACCTTGGGTAGTCAAATAGTTTATTATGCTCCGGATCATCAATCTTGGTCAGATTCGAGTAAAGATATTTTAGCGGCTGAAGAAATTATTAGCAATGAGTCAACAGTAATTGAGAAATGAATATTTTAAAATCTATAGATGTGGTTGTTCTTTGTGGTGGAAAAGGTGAGAGGTTACAATCAGTTTTAGGAGAAAAACCCAAAGTTTTAGTTGAAGTTTCTGGAAGGCCTTTCTTATCTATTCTAATTGACAATTTTAGGAAATTTGGTTTTAACCGTTTCATTTTAAGTGTGGGCTATAGACGGGATAAGATTATCGATTATTTTAAAGATAGAGCGGATATCTTTTTTTCTCAAGAGGAAATTGCTTTAGGAACCGGTGGCGGCTTAAAGAAAGCCGAAAGTTTAGTCAAAAGTAGTAGTTTTTTAGTTGTCAACGGCGACTCTTTCTGTGATTTAGATTTTAATCGATTGTTTAGTTTTCACAGGGAAAAAAGAGCTATTTTAACTATGGCTTTGGTTAGAACCACAAAAGTTAAGGATTATGGAACTGTTACTATCGACAGCACAGGAAAGATAAAAAGCTTTCAAGAAAAAGTGGAGGGGCTTAACTTTTGTTTAGCTAATGCTGGAATATATCTAATGGATAAAGAAATATTCAAGCAGATGCCGCAAAAAAAAGTTTTTTCTTTAGAACGCGATTTATTTCCTAAAACAGAAAATAGCTTTGGCTTTGTAACAGAAGCTAAATTATATGATATCGGAACGCCAGAGCGGTATGTTCAGGCTAAGGAGTTTTTTAACTGTAAAGGGGCCATGTCGTGAAAGTAATGTTATTGTTTCCAAAGTGGACTAGTGCTTATGGTTTATTTTCATATTTTGCTAAGAAGGCATCTCGCTGGCCACCTTTAAATCTAGCTTACATTGCGGCTGTAGCTGAAAATAACGGCCATATGGTAAAAATAGTTGATGGAGAGGCCGAAGATTTACCAACGGCAAAAATTTTGGAACGTATAAATGAGTTTAAGCCAGATATAATCGGCATGACTGCTACTACACCTTTTTTCCATGTAGTGGTTAAACTCGCTGAGGCGATTAAAGGGTTTAATAAAAGCATTCCGATAGCTATAGGCGGAGCGCATATAACTATTTTACAAAAGGAAGATTTTAATCTTTGTTTTGATTATGCCTTTCTTGGTGAAGCCGAAGAATCATGGGCTCAGTTTCTAGATAGATATGGTTCTGGGAAAGATATGTCAGACATAAAAGGCCTTCTTTATCGTAAAGGTGATGAGGTTGTTTGTACTGGTCTTTCTGAACCAATTAAGAATATTGATTCAATTCCTTATCCAGCGAGGCATTTACTAAAATTAGATAAATATAATATAGGCACTTTAAAAGGTGTAAAAAATTTTACGACTATTATGACAACTAGAGGTTGCCCGTTTGAATGTATATTTTGTAGCACAAAAGTGTTCGGTTCCAGGATTCGTCGAAGGTCTTTGGATTCGGTAATGGATGAGATTAAATCAATAATTTATAATTTTAATATTAAACATTTTACCTTTTTGGATGACACTCTAACACTTGATAGAAATTATATTTTACAATTATGTAAGCGAATACAGGCCGAAGATTTTTCAATCACTTTTGATGGCAGTACTAGAGCTAATTTAGTGGATGATGAATTAATTGCTGAAATGGCTAAAGCAGGGCTAATAAGAATTTCTTTTGGTTTAGAATCAGTAGATCCTCGCATAAGAAAGATTATTAAAAAAGAAGTGCCGCTTGAAAGTTATCAAAAGGCAAATCAAATAACTAATAAATATGGAATAGAGACGCTTAATTCAGTTATGCTTGGCTTACCAGGCGAAACAGCCGAAACTGTAGAAAGTACTCTGGGTTACTTACGTAATGCGCGTCATATTCAGCAAGCTAATCTTAGTATAGCCACTCCTTATCCAGGTACGGAACTTTATCGGATGGCTAAAGAGGGGCAACACGGGTTACGGTTATTGACTGAAGATTTTTCAAGGTATCGTCGTTATGGATCAGCAGTTATGGAGGTGAATGAATTGTCGGCTCAAGATCTTATTGATTTACAAAACGACGGATTTCTTAGGATATATTCAGCTCCCTGGCGGATTATTCCAATGGTAAGAAAGAGTGGTATTTTAGGAGCATTGCTTACTTTTTCCAGACTGGCCAAGAAGATTAAAAGGCAGCTAAGGGTTAAGAAGGCAACAAAAGATAATAACAGCAATTAGTTGTATACAGAATAAGGGCAGAAAAGTATGTTTTTTATTTCATCATCTTGCACAAGAAAAAGAAAAGTTAACGAGGCAATTCAGGACTTATTAGGTTTTGGTGTTAAGAATATCGAATTATCTGGCGGTCTTGTTATTTATGATCAATGGGAGGCTGATTTTCGTCTTTTGAGGGATTCGGAAGAACTAAATATTTTGATACATAATTATTTTCCACCGCCAGCACTTAAAAAAGATGCTTTTGTGCTCAATCTCGCTTCAGATAATGAGCAGCTTAAGCAAAAAAGTTTTGAACTTATTAAGAAGTCATTTAAATTTATAAGTGATTTTGGTATTTCTTTATATAGCGTTCACGGAGGCCATAGTGTTGATATGCTTCCGGAGTTAAAAGATATGCATTTTATTGTAGATAAGGAGTCTAAAAGAGATAAATTTCAAGCAAGTTTTAATTTTTATGAAAGTCTAGAAAGGATAGTCGCAGAAAGTTTGCCTGATAGTAAAAAATTAGCGGTTGAGAATCTTTTTCCATTCAGTAAAGAACAGAATTATTGCTTGATGACTTTACCCGAAGAGATAGAGAAATTTTTAAAATATAGTCGAAAATACAAAAATGTTGGTTTGTTGTTAGATTTGGGCCATTTAAATGTTGCTGGAAAAGCTTTTAATTTTGACCCGGCTAAGTGTGCCGAAAGAATATTATCTGAATATTCCGATAAAATTTTTCAATTGCATCTTTCCGACAATGATGGGACCTTTGATTTCCACAAAGTTTGTAGTAGCAATTCTTGGCAGCTCAAATTAGTCGAAAATTTCTATGAAGTTGTAAAACACGTTCCGATTGTGTTTGAGTGGCATTGCAAGACAAATTCAAACGAGCAGATTAGAGATGGAATTAGCTATATTAAATCTTATTTTGGCCAGACTGCTTTTACTGAGTTAGAGGACAGTAAACATTTAATTTATGAGAACTAATACAGAAAATACTAAGTTATCTTTTGGTACGATGTCAGTAACTGCTAAGGCAAAACAGTTAGTTACCGAAGCAATGGATTCAGGAATGCTTTCTCAGGGAAAGTATGTAAGAGAATTTGAAGAAAGGTTTGCCGATTTGGTTGGCGTAAAGGAAGCGGTTGCCGTGTCAACTGGAACCGAAGCCGATACTTTAGCTTTAGCCGTACTTTATGATTTTGGAGCAAAAAGAGGCGATGAAGTAATTATTCCGGCATTGTCATTCGTTGCAACTGGAAATGCAGTGTTACATGCTGGCTTTAAGCCAGTTTTTGTAGATATTCAAAGAGAAACTTTAAATATTAACCCTGATGAAATAGAGGCAGCAATTACCAAAAAAACAAAGGCTATTATGCCGGTACATTTAATGGGTAAACCGGCTGAAATGGATAGAATAATTGAAATAGCTAAGAAGCATAATTTGTGCGTTGTTGAAGATGCCGCTGAGGCTCATGGCGCAGTATATAAAGGTAAGAATATTGGAGCTTGGGGTGATATGGCTGCCTATAGTCTTTATGCCGCCCATATTATTTCTACAATTGAGGGCGGCATTGTTGTTACTGATCGTAAAGATTTTGCTGAGGTTTTAAGATCTTTGCGTTCACACGGACGATTTTGTAAATGTAAGCAATGTGTATTAAATGTCGGTAAGGGCGAATGCCTAAAGCGTTTCAAAGGCAATAAAGATCAAAGATTTGATTTTGAACGCATCGGTTATTCTTCAAAGATGAATGAACTCGAAGCAGCAGTCGGATTAGGAAATCTTGATATTTATCAAGATATCTTTAAGAAACGCAGAGAAAACCTTATCTATTTAATTGGGCAATTTTCTAGATTCGCACCTTATCTTTTTACGATAAACGAAGAAGATCATGAAACTGTTGGCCCGCACGCATTTCCAGTTATTGTTGGGGAAGATACAGGCTTTAGCCGCGATGAATTAGTTTTTTACTTAAAATCAAAGGGTATTGATTCGAGAAATCTTTTTTTATCAATGCCAACTCAATGCCGAGGGTTTGAATTTTTAGGTTATAAACTTGGGGAATTTCCTAATGCTGAATATATAGCCGATAATGGTTTTCATATCGGCGTGCATCAAGGCTTGGGAAGAAGAGAGCTTGAGTATTTCGTAGAAGGGACTAAGCAATTCTTGGATAGACGGTGAATGTCGTTAGGGAAATAGATTAGTATGGTAACACTTGTAATTCCTACAAAAAACCGTTCTGATTTTTTAATCAGAATTTTACGATATTACGCAGACACAAACTATCAGTACACTATTTGTATAGGTGATTCTAGTGAACAGTTTCATTTAGATACTACGAAGAAATTTATTGATAGTTTAAATGGTAAATTAAAAATTATGTATTTCGAGTATCCTGGATTAGGTATTTCTTTATGCTTTAAAAAATTAATTAATCAAGTTAAAACACCCTACGCAGCTATAGTGTTGGACGATGATTTTATCATTGAGCAATCCCTCAGGAAGTGTGTTGATTTTTTGGAAAATAATCTTGATTATAGTTCTGCTGGTGGCAGGGCTATAGTTTTTTCTCTTAAAGAACCTGGCGCTCATGGTGAAATTAAAAATGTAGGCGTTTATTCGCAGAGAAATATTGAGGGAAAAACTGCCAGCCAGAGGCTGGCTGACCATTTAAAAAACTATACAGTTACTCTTTTTTCTGTGCATAGGATAGAAACATGGCGTCATCTTTGGCAAAATGTAGTTAAGTCTTCCGAGAGAGCATTTATGGAAGAGCTAATACCTTGTTGTCTTTCGGTAATACACGGCAAGAAAAAAGTTTTTGATGATTTATATTTAGTTCGTCAAGATCATGAGCAGCGTGCTTTCCATATGGATACATATGATTGGGTAACTCATCAGGATTGGTTTAATTCCTATAATATATTTCATGATTCCTTAGAAGAAGCTTTGGCGTATAAAGATGGCATTAGTAGGGATGAAGCGCATGGGGTTATAAAAGAAGGTTTTTGGAAATATTTAAATAAGAGTTTTGTCTCGAAATATGATATACGCTATAAAACTAAGATTGAAGGCATTAATCTAAAAAAAATTATAAAACGTAGCCCCACAGTTTTTAATATAGCTAATTATATACAATTATTGTTTCGAAGGCACTTAAAAGTTTCAACTTTACTCAATAAAAAATCGCCATATTGTAGTAATTTTGCAGCAGTGTATCGTGCGGTTACAGAAAAGCCTCTTTTTGGAAATAAGGTTTATTGCAATATTGATTAGAATAGCACTATTACCCAAAGATGAAACACTTTAAGAATATTTTATTAAAAAATAAGGCTCTTGTAGTTGTTATTTTTATTTCTGGAATAATTGCTTCTTTCATGGAGGGATTAGGCTTAGGTTTAATTTTGCCTCTTTTAGAGGGGGTTAAGGGTAAGATGGCTTCGGGGGTTCCTTTTCCTTTCAGTATTATTTCAAATTTTTTTAGCACAATGGCTCTTGGAGAGAGAATAAGATTAGTCGCATTTTTTTTAGTTATTATCACCCTCTTCAAGGGGGCAGCTTTTTACCTTAATACTTTATCAGTAACTCGTCTTCAGGTAGCGGCAATTAAGTATTATCGAATGAAGTGTTACGATCAGTTAATGAAGTTGGGCATGAGTTATCTTAATGGACAAAAAATGGGTCATTTGCAAACTATTGTTATTACTCATACTGAGAGATTAGGTTCGTTAGTCAACATAGTTGCTAGTCTTGTTTTTAGAAGCTGTACTTTAATAATGCTTATGGTGATGTTGTTTATTTTATCTTGGAAGATGACCATGATTTCTCTTTTTATTGTTGTTTTTGCTTCAGTATTATTGCGCAAGATTGCCCAGCGGGCTGAAAAATCCGGTAAAAGGCTTACGGAGTCTATTAAAGAACTTAACCGAACAATTTTAGATACTCTTCTAGGGATGAAAATAATCCGTTTCTTTTGCCGTCAAAAAGACATGACTAGAGAGTTTCAGGCTAAAGTTGAAGATGTGAATAGGAACATGTATGCGCTTGCTAGGGCTCGACGGTCGCTTCAGCCTCTTTTTGAAACTTTAGGAGTAACAAGCTTTGCTTTAATTCTTTTAATCGGATCGTTTTTATTAATGTCAGAGAACAAGGGATTAGGCCTAGAGGTTGTTTTAACTTTTATTTTAATATTTTTTAGAATTCTTCCTCCGGCAATGGCTCTTAATGATGCTCGGGTAGGCATTAGAGGAGACTTACCCTATTATCGTCAAGCCCATCAGTTTATAGATAGTCAGGATAAGTCTTATTTATCCGGCGGGAGCAAAACAATCGAAAGATTATCTAAAAAAATTGAATTTCAAAATTTGGAATTTAGCTATAATCTTAAAGAGCTTATTGTTTTGAAAAATTTATCATTTAGTATTCCTAAAGGTGCTAAAGTCGGAATCGTTGGCCATTCAGGATGCGGAAAATCTACAATTGTTGAGTTAATTTTACGTTTTTATGATCCGCAAAAGGGAAATATTTTTATTGATGGTTTTGATTTAAAAGATTTGAATTTGAATTCTTGGCGTAGACTCGTGGGTGTTGTTTCTCAGGATACGTTTCTTTTTCATGACACTATCAGGGCTAATATTATCTTTGCTAAACCGGATTCTACTCAGCAAGAAATAGAATACGCAGCAAGAAAAGCGCATGCTTACGATTTCATTCAAAATTTACCTAAACGCTACGATACTCTAGTTGGTGAAAGAGGGGTGCTGCTGTCGGGTGGTCAAAGGCAAAGAATTGCTATTGCCCGGGCTATCATCATGGATCCTGATATACTTATTTTTGACGAAGCAACTTCTAGCTTGGATACAGAGTCGGAAGGGATAGTCCAAAAGGCGCTTGATGAGGTTGGAGAGGGTAAGACAGTGATTACCATTGCTCATCGTCTTTCTACTATTTATGATTCGGATATAATTTTAGTTTTTGATTCTGGAGAAATAGTCCAACAAGGAACACACCGAGAGCTAATTAAGCAGGGAGGCCTTTATGGCAAGTTAGTTAAGATGCAAACTATGGATGATTTAGAGCCTAAAAATATTTTTATAAGATGAGTGAAAAGAGAGCAATTATTCTTGGAGCCGGTGGAGTTGGCCTAATTTCAGCCTGGAAACTTCTCGAAGAGGGCTGGAGGGTTGATGTCTATGAAGCTACAGACCAGGTTGGTGGGATGTGTAAGACTTGGAAATGGGGAGAGTACTTATTAGATACGGGTCCACACATTTATCATACTCCTGATGAAAATTTATCTAAATTTTGGGAATCTGAATTTGGAGATTTATTTATTCAGCGTGAGTTTTGGTGTAAGAATGTTAAAGGCGATGATTTTAAGCAGTATTGGGACTATCCTTTATCTTGGGAGAGTATTTCTCGGTATCCTAAAGAGTTAAAAGATAAGGTTTTAGGAGAACTGCATAATATAAGCTTGCAAGGAAGAGCTAGAGCTACAAATTATACCGAATATATGGATGCTCAAGTAGGGCCGACCTTGCGTGAGATGTTTTTTAAAAAGTTTCCGGAAAAGATTTGGGGTATTTCAACTAACCATATGGCTACTGATTGGGCACCAAAAAGGATTGAGGTTCGTCAGAAGGTTACTCCTTTTTACCATAAACAGTGGAATGCTGTAGGTAAGTATGGGGCCGGTTGTATCTTTGAGCGAATAAAGGAGAAAGTTTTAACTCTTGGTGGAAATATTCATTTTAATCATATTGTAAGCGCTTTCGAATCGCAAGGAAATGCTATTTCGGCCATTGAGTTTTCAATAAAAAAGAGCAGGACAGTTTTCCCGGACGAAGTTATTATTTCTAGTTTAGCAATTACTGATTTGGCTAGATTTTTAGGTTATGAGAGTAAATTAGATTTTCGTGCTTTGCGTACCGTTTACCTAGCTTATGATAAAGAGATGATTCTGCCTAAAGGTATAGATTGGCTTTATTATGATTCGGAAAAAACTTACTTTAGCCGGATTACTGAACCCAAAAAACTTTCTCCTTACGTGTCTGCTAAAGATAAAACTTATCTTACTTTAGAGATAACTTGTTC
The DNA here is from genome assembly GCA_021735655.1 of Candidatus Omnitrophota bacterium. Taxonomy (NCBI): domain Bacteria; kingdom Pseudomonadati; phylum Candidatus Omnitrophota; species Candidatus Omnitrophota bacterium. Next base: position 18,186 of record JAIPGM010000003.1, read on the forward strand.
TAAAGACGATGAAATCTATAAGATGGAAGGAGAGAAGCTGGTAAAGAAAGTAGCTGAGCAAGTTGAGCTAGTAGGGTTAGCTAAGATTAGTGAGGTAGCTGCTTCAACCATTCATAGCGAAGACCATGTGTATCCTATACAGCATCATGGCTACCAGGAAGAACTCTCTAAAACTCGCTCAGTGATTACCAGCTTTCAACAAATCTACTCTTTGGGAACTGGAGGAGAGTTTCACTATTCGGATATTCAAATTCTTTTTCATAAGGCTTTTGATTTGGTAGCGACACTTTGTAATAAGGGGTCAAACTTTACCCAAACTATTAGAAAAACTAAAGCTTGTCAGTTAAACTCGGTAGTTTCGATTAGAAATCGAGAGGTTGGTTTTGGCAGGCCAGCCTATATAATTGCTGAAGCTGGATTAAATCATAATGGCAGCATAGAAGTGGCTAAACAACTTATTGATCGGGCTAAAGAATCTGGAGCAGACGCGATTAAATTTCAAACTTTTAAGCCGGGAAGCCGAATATCTAAAAAGGTAAAGGCTGCTCGTTATGCCGAAACTATAATTGGCTTAGAAGAGACCCTTTACGACATGTTTGATCGTCTGGCTATGGGGCATGATGATCAAAAAGATCTTTTTAACTATGCTCGAAAGAGTGGTATTGAAATTTTCTCAACTCCTTTTGACCTTGAAAGTGCTGAGTTTTTAAATAGTTTGGGAGTAGGTGTTTTTAAAATAGCTTCGATGGATCTAGTAAGCTTACCTTTTATTAAGCAGGTGGCTAGAATGGGTAAGCCAATGATTCTTTCAACTGGCATGTCGACTTTGGGTCAGGTTGAAGAGGCTTTAGAGGTGATTCGTCAGCAAGACAATCCTAACGTGATGCTACTTCATTGTAACTCTTCTTACCCTGCAGCCCAGGAAGAAATGAATTTGCAGGTTATTGAGACTCTCAAGAAATGTTTTAAGGTTCCGGTGGGACTGTCTGATCATACTTTTGGTTTATTTGTATCACACACAGCTCTTGTGTTGGGTGCGGATTTAATTGAAAGGCATTTTACTTTAGATCGAGCCATGGAAGGACCAGACCATATTTTATCTTCAGCGCCAGCAGAGCTAGCTGAGCTAGTTTCAATGTCAAAGAAAATACCCGAAGTTTTAGGCGATGGTATTAAAAGGATTCAGCCTAATGAATATGATACTTTAAACACGCAAAGAAAAAGTCTTTATGCAGCTTGCGATATTAAAAAAGGAACGGTGATTACACAAGGGATGGTTGCGATTAAAGGTCCTGGTGGAGGGCTTTTACCGAAATATTTTGATTTGGTTGCTGGGCGCATCGCCAAAGTTGACATTGAAGAAGATCATCCAATCACTTGGGAGGCTATTTGATATGAGCTATACAAGGCAAGCCAGAGACTTATTGAAGGTAATATTGAATTTAGCTAAAGCCGAAAACAAACTTTCTGGATTTTGCATTAGTAATACTGCCAAGATAGACAAGCAAGGCCTTTATTTCACGCCAGTGAGGAATACGCCTAGAATGGTAATTGCTGGAGTCGTTGTCTATAGTGAAAAACAAGCCATAGAGATAGCTGAGATAGTTGATGGGAAGGTTGACTACATTTTAGTCGATGCTGAAAAGAAAGTTTCTGGAGAAATGTCTGTAAGTGGTGTAGCGGCTAATGTTGAGCGTTCAGTGCGTGAAATTTTAACCAAATCTAAATTATGGGTTTATAAGGGTAATGACTTAGCAGTGGAGGCTTTAGATAGTTTACTTTCTTATTTGACTAAGGATTCTTTAAGAGGTGTTGGCGCGAAAAAGATAGCGATTATCGGGGCGGGCAATTTAGGCTGTAAATTAGCACTTAAATTAGTGGAAAGGGGTGCTCATGTTTTCATAACACGAAGGGATAGAGATAAGGTTGCTAGCATAGCCAGAGTTCTTAATTACATTAAACCTAGATATACTAACGCTGAGGTAGTGGGTACTGTTGACAATGAGGCCGCAGCCAAAAATGCTGACATTTTAATTGGGATGACTCAAGGGATACCGGTTATTACCGAAAAGATCATAGCCAACCTTTCGACTCAGGCCTTGATTATCGATGGAGGCAAAGGAACTTTTTATCCTGCGGCTATCAAGATGGCTCGGGAGCGCGGCATTGAAATCTATAGACTGGATGTAAGTTCAGCCTTTGAGGGCGCAATAGCTACTCTTTTTTCTCTGGAAGATGCTATGAAAAATCGAATTGGCCGGCGCTTACTCTATGGTGAACCAATAGTTGCCGGAGGCTTAATGGGAAGGGAGGGCGATGTGGTGGTGGACAGCATTTTTGAACCTAAAATAATCTATGGTATCGCCAACGGTAAGGGAGATTTCATTCGTAATCCCTCAAGCGAGCAATTGGTCAGAATAGAAAAAGTTAAGAAGGCGATATCTTTAGAGTTATCTGCAAAGGTAAGTTAAATAATGAATAAATTATATGAAAATTTGCTACCTAAAAATGGATATGTAATTGGCGAGCTTGCTTGTGGCCACGAAGGTGATTTTAAGAAGTTAAAGCAACTCATCGAGGCCGTAGCTGTAAGTGGAGCAGATGGCGTCAAATTTCAAATTTTTATTCCTCAAGAAAGAGCGAACAAAGATCATCATGAGTGGGATATTTTTAATAAGCTGGCGATTTCAGAAGAGGATTGGAAGGCAGCTGCAAATTATGCCCGCCAAAAGAAGTTAGCAGTATTTGCCGATATTTTTGGCGAGGCTAGTTTTCAAATAGCAAAAAGAATTGGTGTCGATGGATTTAAAATACATTCAGAAGATTTGCTCAATACTTTTTTTATCAGCCGAGTTGCTCAGGAAAATAAAATTCTTATGATCGGAGTAGGCGGGGCACATCGTATCGAGATCTATCAATTACTTAATTATTTGAAAACCCAAGGATTAGTTGAAAATCTATTATTAACTACTGGAGTACAGACCTTTCCTACTCCGCTAGAAGTACATTTTTTACAAGAGGTCAGCGATCTTCTTTCTTGTTATAGTTCTTTCGGTGTTAAGCTGGCCTTCGCCGATCATATTTCTGGTGATTTAGAAGAGGCCAAAATCGTACCCTTGATGGCTTTGGCTAAGGGGGCTGCAGTTATTGAGAAGCATGTTACCATTAACAGAGATGATGAGTGGGAGGATTATCAGTCGGCTTTAAGCAAAGAGGTCTTTGGCGATTTTGTTAAACAACTAAAAAAACTTTCACCGCTTCTAAAAGAACTAGGGCCACAAACCCCATTTGAGATCCAATACCGGAAAATATTTAAGAAGACTCCGGTAGCGGCAATAGATTTAGAATCTGGTCAGCTGATTAAGCCGGAGCATATCAAATATGTTAAGCATGCAAAGCATGCAGTCCCTCTTTCGGCTTTAAATCTTGTAGGTAGGCAATGCAAAAATAATCTAAGCAAGGGGCAGGTTTTACGCCTTAAGGATATTAAGGTTAAAGTTGGCGGGATTATCGTAGCCCGGTGTAGCTCTAATCGTCTTCCTAGCAAAGCCACAAGAAAAATTTTGGAGCGCGAGACAATAGCTTTACTTATTGAGCGAATCAAGCGCTGTCGCAACCTTGATTGTGTGGTTTTAGCTACTTCGACTGATCCTTCTGATGATGTATTGGAGGAAATCGCCAAACGAGAAGGCGTCCTTCCTTTTAGAGGATCTTTAGAGAACCTTTCTTTGCGTTTTTATCAGGCAGCTAAACATTACAATATCGATCATATCGTTAGAGTTACCGGAGATGACATTATTCGTGACGAAGTGATGATTGATAAAATCGTAGAAAGCCATTTATTTAACTCTTCGGAAGTCACTTTTGCCGATAATATGCCTTACGGGACAGTGAGTGATGTTTTTAGCTTAAATGCTATAGAAACGATATTAAATACAGCCCAGGTCCCTGAGAACACCGAATATTTAGAATGGTATTTAGGTAACAGCCGTTATTTTAGCATTAATTATGTTAAATCTGACTATGAATTTAACCCGAGGTGGAGGCTTACTTTAGATTACGAAGAAGACTTTCTTTTTTTTAAGGAAATCTTCGAGTGTTTTTATGGCCATAAGCCTGATTTTACTTTAGCTGATGTTTTAAAATTGTTAGCCGACCAGCCACAAATAGCCGAGATTAATATGGCTAAGACCGCTAAATATACTAAAAACGATATTAACGTTAAATTAACTATATAGGGTTTAACTATGACAAAATTATGGCGAATTGATCAGAAAGAAGTAGATTTAATAAAAGAGGTCGTGGATAAAGGTTTTTCTGGAGAGTCTATTGAGTTGTTTGAGAAGCAATTTGCTAAAAAATTCGGGATTAACTATGCGATTGCTGTTAATTCCGGAACTTCAGCTCTTCATGTGGCAGTTTCTGCCATAGGTGTTTCAGCTGGAGATGAAGTTATTGTTCCGCCATTAACTTTTGCTGCTACTGGTTTTGCGCCTATGTACTTAGGGGCCAAACCGGTATTCGCCGATGTTGATCATTCTACCTTTAATATTGATCCAGACTCGATCGTAAAAAAGATAACCGATAAGACAAAGGCTATTATTACTGTTTCTTTATATGGGTTACCGCCGGATATGGATAGAATCATGGCTATAGCTAAAGAGCATAATTTGAAAGTTATCGAAGATAACGCTCAGTGTGTATTTGGTAAATATAAAGGGAAAATTGCCGGAACAATCGGCGATATTTCTATATTTAGTTTTCAACGTAGCAAGCACTTAACTACCGGTGACGGAGGAATGATTATTACTAACGATGAAAATCTAGCCGAAACAGCCAGAAAATTCAGCGATTTAGGTTATGTTACTCTCAAGGCTTCTTCTGGTACTCATTTGGTGTCTAAAGAGTCTTTGCAACAGCCAAATTTTAAGCGTCATGAGTCTTTTGGCTATAATTTTCGTCTGCCGGAAGTTTGTGCAGCCATGGGTCTTGCTCAATTGGAGAAGCTGGATTATTTGGTGGCTAAAAGAGTTGCTATCGCTCAGCTATATGAGAAGGCGATTGGGGATTGTGATTGGCTTATTCCTCAGAAGGTTCCTGAAGGGGTAATTAGTTCTTACTGGACTTATGTTTTAAGGTTGGATTCGGCCAAAAAGAATGTTACATGGAAGCAGTTTAGGGAAGTTTTCTTAAAAGAGGGCGGTGAGCCATTTTACGGGGCTTGGAGACTTACTTATCTTGAACCAGTTTTTGGAAAGATAAAGCTTTCGGATAATAGTATGCAGTATTCATCCGGATTATGTCCAGTTGCAGAATCAATACAGCCTTATTTGATTCAGCTTAAAACAAATTTTGAAAATTTAGATTACGCTAAAAAACAGGCCGATGTTCTAGCTAGGACAGTTAAGTTGTTAGATTAAGTATGAATATGAATAAAAGAATACTGATGTTTTGCGGTAATGGCTATACATTTGATGAAGCTTTTGGGCCAATCATAGAGGAGATAGGCAAAAGCTTCAAGGTGGATCTTTTGATGGGTAGTTATTATTTTACTGATCGCGTTTTAAATTCTGTCAAGCGCCTACATTCAAAGGGCAGAATAGATACTTATAAAATTATACATGCTCATAGAAGAAAACAGTCGAACTTTGGGTATCATAAAGAAATAAAGTTAATTATGGAGTCAATTAAAGATAAGGATTTCAGTCTTTTACTTTCAGGGGGTGATTTCGATATATTTAATAGATATCTTATTAGTGTGGCAAGGGCAAAAGGAGCGAATATAGCCATTATACAAGGATGTCAGCTGGTTCATTTGCTTGCTAAATATCGAAAAATGAACAGATTAAATTTGTCTCGTAACGATTATTGCAAACAAAAGAAAAATGATATAAATGGCAGAAAGTATAGAGGTTTGAGATATCAGCTCGGTATGATTAAGCATGGTGCTCTGCGTTCCTTAAAGGTTATTAATAGTCATTACATTACTCCTTTTTTAGTTAGTGGTAAGTTTTTTGTTCCTAGTAGGTACGACAAGTTTAATTTTACTTCAGGGCGGGCTGATATAGTGATGTGTTATGATTCTTTAGAGATAACAGCTCTAAAAAGTATGATTCCAAAGGTAAAAAACATCCACCTTGTTAAACATCCTGTCCATGGCCAGTGTAAGTGCAAGGGGAGTTTAAATATAGAATTAGGAAGAAAATTATTGGTGGTTTTTTCTGGTAATATTGGAAGTGAGCTGGAAAAATATAAGTTTGAACGTTGGGTCGGCGTGATCAAGAAAGCAATAGACTTAGAAAACATAGCCGAAATTCATTTAAGATTCCATCCTCGAACTTCATCAGCGCTCCATTGGCCAAGAAAAATGGCTAAGTCTATTAAAGATCTGGGGTGTGAAGTTAAAATTATTGATGCTTTGAAAACTTCACTTGTTGAAACGGTGTGTAATTATGTAGGAATACTAGGAGCTCCTTCGGGGGCATTACGTGCAGCAAGGGCTGTGTGTCCAAGAGTTTTTGTAACTGCCTTGCCTGACTGTGGTGATCCTGAACCATTTGAGCAAGAGTGGTGTTTGGGTAAGGCAGAGGGAATTAATTGGATTAAAAAAGATGAAGAACTAGAGCCAAAGAATTTAGAGATTTCGGAATTTAATATGGACAACAGACTTTCGGTTGCAGATATTTTGTGTAAAACATTAGAAAAATAGGTAGTTAAGAGTGGGATTCAAGATACTTTTAGTTGGTTGTGGGCAATTAGGCAGTAGGCATCTTCAGGCTATAGCTTCCTTGAAAAATGTGACTGAGATCTGTGTTGTTGATTCTAGCCAGGAATCTCTTGATAGAAGCAAAGCCCGTTTGGGCCAGATAGATGATCTTAATCCTGAGATAGACTTTCAATGGTTTAAGGAGATTGATTATTCCTGGACTGCTGGAGATCTTTGCATTATCGCTACTCAAGCCAAGGGCCGTTGTCAATTACTTAAGCAAGTTGTCCAGGGTTTGGGATATGAGAGATTCCTGATAGAGAAAATAGTATCTCAGTCAGTAGAGGAGTATGAAGACTTACTTTCCTTTTGCAAAGAAAAAAATGTCTCGGTATGGGTTAATTGTAAGACTCGCACCTATGAGATTCATAAATATATAAAATCAAAACTTAAATCTAGTGAGCCGATAATTTTCAGCGCCATAGGTGGCAATTATGGTTTGGCTAATAATGGAGTTCATGTAGTTGATCTATTTGTTTTTTATGATCAGGCTACTAAATTATACAGTTGTGGCTCTAAGGTAGATGAAGTTTTGCACCCTTCAAAGCGCGGTCAGGACATTCTTGATCTCAGTGGTTCTCTTTTTGGGTATTCTGATAAGGCAAGCAAATTTATGCTTACCTTTGCCGCAGATCATATGAGTCCGGATCACATTACTATTAATACTCCCCGTTGTCGTTTTATCGTTGATCATTTTCAGAAGTTTGCCTATGAGAGCTATTCAGATCAAGATTGGACTTGGAATAAAATTCCAATCGAGGAAGAATGGAGAGTCAGTCATATGAGCAAGAAATTTGTATCGGATATATTAACTAAGGATACTTGTCAATTGCCTACAATCTTTGAATGTTTCTTAGCTCATGAATTTATTCTTAGAGGATTACTTTTGCATTTTAACCGTTTGCTAAAGGAAGAAAACTGGAGTTGTCCGGTTACTTAGATAATTATGGCTAAAAAAATAAAAATAGGATTAATTGGCGCAGGAGCCGTTGCCTCTAAACATCTGGATGTGATTAAAGCTATTGATTGGATAGAAGCAGTAGGCATTACCTCTCGGACTATAAGTAAGGCTGAAAAATTAGCCCAAGAATACGGAATCTCTTTTTGTACAGAAGATATAGATTATCTTATTGAGCAGTCAAAGCCGGATGCTTTGATGGTGCTTGTTTCTGCTGACCAGATATATCCGGTAGCTTTAAATCTTATTTCTTATGGTTTACCTTTGTTTATTGAAAAACCAGCAGGCTTAACTCCTGATGAGGCTAAAAACTTAGCTGAATTGGCAAAGAAACACTCTCTAGCAACTATGGTTGGTTACAATAGGCGTTATTATTCTGTTTTTCATAAAGGTCTTGAAATAATACGTAAACATGGGCCGCTTTTTGGTGTATTCATCGAAGGTCATGAGCGTATGTGGTTAAGGGCCGATAAATTATCAGAAAATATGCGTTCTCAATGGATTTTTTCTAATGGTACACATACCATTGATTTGCTTCGCTTTTTTGGAGGAGAAGTAACTAATTTACAGTCAATGGCTCATCGCTATATAGAGAGCCGGGGTGATCAATTTGCTGCGGTTATGGAATTAGCAAGTGGGGCAATTGGCCAGTATTGTGCCCACTGGTATTCACCGGGAGGCTGGAGAGTTGTTTTGTATGGTCAAGGAGCTACCGTTGAATTTAAACCTCTAGAAAGCGGCCAGTGGACAGATAAAGAATTTAAAACTTATTCAATTGAACCGGATAAAGTTGACACCGAATATAAACCGGGATTTTTCAGGCAGATGGAAGCCTTTGGAGGCTTAGTCGCTGAGGGTAAGTTTCAATGGCCTATGCTTGATTTAGAAGGAGCCTATAAAACTATGACTTTAGCAGAAGGTTTGTCATCTAATGTTTCTGATAAAAATTTAGTTTTGGAGAAATGAAAAGGATAAGGATATGAAAGTTTTGTTTGTAGGTTTGGGCAGCATAGCTGGCCGCCATATTAAAAACATAAAAATTATTGATCAGGATATTCAGATTGCCCTTTGGCGTCAGTTATCCAAAGAGACCGATTTAGGTGAAGTTGCCTCTTTAGTGAGCGAGGTGTTTTTTTCTGAAGCTGATGCTGTGGGATGGAAGCCAGATGTTGTTTTTGTGACTAATCCAGCACCGAGACATTGTCAAACAGCATTAACTTTTGCCAGAAATAATTGTCATCTATTTATTGAGAAGCCTTTAGCGGTAAGCGAAGATGGTTTAGATGAATTGGCTAAAGAAGTAGCTAAGAGGAAATTAGTTGCAATGGTTGGTTATGTTTTGCGGTTTTCTGAGCCGATGAAAATAATGAAGGAGACAATTGGTAAAGGTTTAATTGGAAAGCCACTCTCAATAAGGGCTTCGGTTGGGCAAAACTTATTGGATTGGCGTCCTGGGAAAGATTATCAGGAAACTGTAAGCTCACGGAGTGATTTAGGCGGCGGTGTATGTTTTGAATTGAGTCATGAAATTGATTATGTTCGCTGGCTCTTTGGTGAAGTTAAAGAATTGCGCGCTTTATTTGGAAAAGTAGGAGATCTTAATATAGATGTTGAGGACTTAGCTGATATTTTGCTTAAGTTTGATTCCGGAGCTTATGGCAATATTCATCTTGATATGGTAGATCAAGCTAAAGAGCGTTCTTGTCGGATTGTTGGCAGTAAAGGTACTTTGACGTGGGATAGCTGCGATGAAAATCGGGTTCGAGTATTTAAAGCTGATGAGGGCATTTGGCAGGATCTCTATTGTTCTCCTTCTGAGGATAGGAATGAAATGTATATAGCTCAGATTAAACATTTTTTTGATTGCATTGCTAATAATAAACAAGCTTTAGTTTCATTGGCTCAGGCAAGAAAGGTATTACAGATAGTGATAAATATAAAAAATTTAGAGAAAGACAAGAAGGCTATTCCAGTATGAAACCGTATATACTCGGGGCTATCTTTGCTCGTGGTGGCTCAAAAGGTTTGCCTAAGAAAAATATAAGAGACTTAGCTGGTAAGCCTCTCATTGCTTATGCTATTGAAACAGGCAAAGAAATTTTATCTATTGACAGGCTTATAGTCTCAACTGATGACGAAGAAATAGCTAAAGTAGCAAAGGAGTACGGGGCCCAAGTACCTTTTATGCGGCCAAAGGAATTGGCAACTGATGATTCTCCGGAGTTGTTGTCATGGCAGCAAGCAATTAAGGCCATTGAAGCAGAGTCTAAGGACAAAGTGGATGTTTTGGTGGTTATACCTACAACTTCACCTTTGAGGGAAGCTGAAGATTTGCAGAATTGTCTTGATGCTTTATTGAATAGTGATGCTGATATTGTGGTAGCTGTAAAAGAAGCAGAAAGAAACCCTTACTTTAATATGTTAACGCTTGATAAAGATGGTTATGCCAATTTACCTATTGCAGATAAAGGAGCTTTTACTCATCGTCAGCTTGCACCTAAAGTTTACGATATGACAACTATTGCTTATGTTGCTAGAGCCGCATATATACTTGAGACTCCATCTGTTTTAGCTGGCAAGGTTAAGACGGTGATAGTACCTAGAGAACGGGCAATAGATATTGACGATATGATGGATTTTGAGATAGCAGAATTTCTTATGAAGAAGAGGAGAAATAGTAAATGAGAAGTTTAAAAGAGCTAATGGATTTAAAAAAGAGAACGGCTATAATCACTGGCGCGGCCGGTAACGTTGGATTTGCTTTGGCTGAAAGCTTAGCTGAATTAGGGGCTAATATTGTTTTGTTGGATATTAATAAGGAACAGGGACAAGCTAAGGCAGAAGATATAAAAAATACACACAAGGTAGAGACTTTATTCTTGCCTGTTGATTTAGAAAATGAAAAAGAAATAACAGAGGTTCCTGAAATAGTAATTAATAAGTTTGGCTCAATTGATATTTTGATTAATTGTGCAGCTTTATTAGCAACTTCTGGCCTAGAGGGCTGGGCTGTTCCTTTTGAGAAGCAGAAAGTCGATTCTTGGCGCAGAGCTTTAGAGGTTAATTTGACTTCAGTTTTTCTTTTAACTCAAGGCTGCAGGCAGTATCTTATTGATAGTGGACATGGTTCAATTGTAAATATTGGCTCTATTTATGGAGTAGGTGGGCCAGACCTAAGGTTGTATGAGGGTGTAGAGAACTTAGGAAATCCGGCTGCTTATGCAGCTAGTAAGGGAGGACTTCTCCAGTTCACTCGTTGGTTGGCAACAGTACTTGCACCTTCGGTGCGGGTGAATTCAATCAGTCCGGGAGGCGTATTCAGGAAGCATGAGGACCCTTTTCTTTCTCGCTATATTGAACGTACTCCCTTGAAACGCATGGCTAAGGAAGAGGATTTAAAAGGGGCAGTTGCTTTTTTGGCAAGTGACCTTTCTTTATATGTAACTGGTCAAAATTTAATGGTCGATGGAGGCTGGAGCGCATGGTAGATAGACTTTGGGATAGGATTGTTAATCCTAATTCTGTTTTTGTAATTGCTGAAGCGGGTGTTAACCATAATGGAGACATTAACCTGGCAAAGCAATTAGTAGACATGGCTATTGTTTCAGGAGCTGATGCAGTAAAGTTTCAGACTTTTTCTGCAGAGCGTTTAGTTATACCTTCAGCACCAAAAGCAGATTATCAAACTCAGACAGACCCTAATTCTAAATCGCAGCTAGAAATGTTAGAGAAACTTCAGCTTTCCGAAGATGATTATCGTATTTTATACCAGTATTGCAAGGATAAAGGAATCATTTTTTTATCAACGCCGTTTGACAAAGAGAGTGCAAACTTTTTAGAAGGCTTGGGTCTTGAAGTATTTAAAATACCTTCAGGTGAGATTACTAACATTCCTTTACTTACCCATATAGCCACAAAGCAAAAACCAATGATTATTTCTACAGGAATGTCGACTTTAGATGAAGTGGAAGAAGCAGTTAGAGCTGTTAATGATACCGGTAATAACAATATTGTGCTTTTGCATTGTGTAAGTAGCTATCCTGCAAAGTCAGAAGATGTTAATCTTAAAGCTATGCAAACCATGAGTCAGAAGCTAAATGTTCCTATTGGTTATTCTGACCACACCTTGGGATCTGATGTGGCTCTGGCTGCAGTTGCAATGAGTGCGGTAGTTATAGAGAAACATTTTACTTTAGATAGGAATTTATCCGGTCCGGATCAGAAAAGTTCTCTTGAGCCGGCGGAATTTAAAGATTTAGTAGAAAGAATACATAAGATAAAGCTTGCCTTAGGAGATGGTGATAAAAAACCTGCCTCCAGCGAAGCCAATGTTGCTTCAGTAGCACGCAAAAGTCTTGTTGCTGGTTGCCACATAAAGGCTGGAACAATGCTAAGCGAAGGTTTGATTACTATAAAGCGGCCAGGTACAGGGCTTGCGCCTTCGATGGCTTCTTCTTTGGTTGGGCGAAAAGCAAAGGTTGATATACCTAAAGACGAACTTTTATCATTGGATATGTTGGTATGAGAAAGATCGGTATTGTAACAAGCGGTAGGTGTGATTATGGAATCTACTTACCTATATTAAAGCAGATCGTCGAGCATCCCGATCTAGAGCTGTTGCTTTATGTTACCGGTATGCATCTTGAGCCGGAGTTTGGTTTAACCTACAAAGATATAGAACAGGACGGCTTTAGCATAGATGAAAAAATAGAAATTTCCTTAAATTCCGATACCCCGATTGCTATATCAAAATCTGTTGGCCTTGGGGTTTCAGGATTTTCTAAAGCTTACGATAAATTGAGACCTGATATTGTTGTTATCTTGGGGGATAGATTTGAGATTTTGAGTGCAGCCATAGCTTCTCACATAGCTCGAATTCCTATTGCTCATATTCATGGAGGGGAAGTTACTCAGGGAGCGTTTGATGATGCTTTTAGGCATTCAATGACTAAAATGAGTCATTTGCATTTTACTTCCACCGAGGATTACCGAAGAAGAGTCATTCAACTAGGAGAATCTCCAGAAAGAGTGTTCAACGTAGGCGCCTTAGGGGTAGATAACATAAAAGGGTTAAAACTTCTCTCTAAAGAGGAGTTGGAAAAAGAGTTAGATTTTAAGTTTCAAAAACATAATTTACTAGTTACTTTCCATCCGGTTACTTTGGAATCCAATACATCGGAAAGTCAGTTTAAGAATTTACTTGATGCTTTAGATGAATTAGATCAGACCGGCATTATTCTTACTAAAGCCAATGCTGATGTTGGCGGTCGAGTAATCAATAAGATGATTGATCAATATGTGAGCAAGAATTTTCAGAAAGCCAAAGTTTTTACCTCACTGGGAAATTTAAAGTATCTGTCAGTAATGCAGTTGGTTGATGCGGTTGTTGGAAATTCATCAAGTGGGATTATTGAAGCTTCAAGTTTTAAAATTGGAACCATAAATATCGGCGATCGACAAAAGGGAAGGGTTCGAACAGAAAGTATAATTGATTGTGAACCGACGAAAGAGGCGATCGAAGTTTCTTTTAAGAAGCTTTATTCAAAAGAGTTTCAGCAGAGCCTTGCTTTGGTTGGTAGCCCTTATGGCGATGGCGGCACGGCGAAAAGAATTATTGATATTTTAAAGAGCTTTGATAAGGAAGGTAGCTTAAAAAAGGCTTTTTATGATTTGGATTTTAAATATTGAAATAAAAGCAGGGTAATGATGGAAAAGATTATACTTATTGGCGGTGGCGGACATTGTAAGGTCATTATTGATGCTATTTTAAAAGGCAAGCAATATGAAATAGAAGGTATCATTGATCCAAATATAAGTATAGGTAAAAAGGTTTTAAATATTCCGGTAATCGGTAAGGATGATAATTTATTAGATATCTATAATCGGGGTATTAAAAATGCTTTTATTGCTGTTGGTTCAATAGGTGACTTTTCAACAATAAGAAAAAGAGAAGAAATTTATCAGAAGCTTAAAATGATAGGATTTAGTTTGCCGATAATTGTTCATCCGGCGGCTGTTATTGCAGATGAGTGTTCGCTCGACGAAGGCATATTCGTCGCCGCTGGCGCAGTTATTAATTCAGGAACAAGAGTCGGAAAGAACACAATATTAAATACATTATCTTCTATTGACCATGATTGTCAGATTGCAGATTTTGTCCATATTGCTCCCGGTACCAATTTAAGCGGCGGGGTAACTATTGGCAAATTTACTCATATTGGAGTTGGTACAGTTGTTAACCAGGGAATTAATATAGGTTGTAATTGTTTAATCGGTTCAGGCAGCGTAGTGGTTAAAGATATCATTGATAATTTAAAAGCCTTTGGGAATCCTTGTAAAGCTATGGAGAAGAGATGATAAGAATTATACCGCGTCTTGATATTAAAGGTCCTAATCTAGTTAAAGGAGTTCACCTTGAGGGCCTTAGGGTTTTAGGCAAGGCTGAAGATTTTGCTTCAAAATATTATACTGATGGAGCCGACGAGCTTATTTATATTGATGTTGTTGCCAGTCTCTATGGTAGAGAAAATCTTTTAGAGATTGTAAGGAGAACAGCACAAAATATATTTATCCCTTTGACTGCCGGCGGTGGGATAAGGACAATTGACGATATAAAAGAATTATTACGAGCCGGCGCAGATAAGGTAGCAATAAATACTGCTGCCATACGAAATCCAGCCTTTATTAGTGAAGCTGCGAAAGTTTTTGGTTCGCAATGTATTGTTATTTCAATCGAGGCTAAATTTAGAAGTGAAGGTAAGTATGAGGCTTTAACTGATAATGGCAGGGAAAAAACTGATCGTGATGTGTTTGATTGGGTACAGGAGGCGGTTGGCCTTGGTGCCGGAGAACTGCTTATTACTAGTATTGATAAGGAAGGTACTGGTAGAGGATATGATTTGAAGCTAATTAAGAGAATTTCAGAGTCAGTGCCAGTCCCGGTTATTGCCTGTGGCGGTGCTGGAAAGACTAAGCATTTTCTTGAAGTCATTGAAGACGGTTGCGCCGACGCTATAAGTGCTGCTTCTATTTTTCATTATCATTGTCTAGAAAAGTTGCGCTCCGTTGAAAATTTTAAAGAAGAAGGTAATGTTGAGTTCATTAGCCAGAATAGAGAATCATTAGATTTCATGAAAAAGCGGCTTGAACCAGTGGATATTTTAGCTGTTAAAAGATATTTATCTGATTTTGGTATTGCCTGTAGAGCCATAGAGGCGTTTAGAGAAGTTACAAAAGCAGAAAAGATATGAAAGGATCAAAGCCGATTACTGTGATAGTTGATTATGGAATGGGCAATCTTTTCAGTCTAGAGAGAGTGATAAGACATCTTGGCGGGACTGCAGTTATATCTTCCGACCCGGAAACTATAGCTTCTGCTGAGCGGGTTATTTTACCTGGGGTAGGTGCTTTTGGTGATGGTATGGATAAGATAAAAAATCGGGAGTTGGTTGCGCCGATACAAAGAGCTATTGATTCGGGTAAGCCGTTTCTAGGGATATGTTTAGGCATGCAGCTTCTTATGACCGAGAGTGAAGAGTTTGGTGTTCATGGAGGATTAGATGTTATTTCTGGGTCTGTGCGTAGGTTTTTTGATTCCAAGGGTGATAAGGCGTCCTATAAGATACCACACGTTGGATGGAACCGCTTGCTTGCTCCTAAGATAGTTGAATTCGGCCAGCCAGTTTCTTGCGAGGGAAGTAATAAATTTTGGGAGGATACTATTTTAAATACAACTCAAGAGGGTGAATTTGTGTATTTTGTGCATTCGTATACCGTTACCCCTCAGAACCCTGAGCATATTCTTGCTGAGACTGAATATGGTCAGTCTCGTTTTTGCTCGGCAATACGTTCCAACAATGTGTTTGGCTGCCAGTTTCATCCTGAGGTAAGTGCGAATGTAGGTTTACGAATCTTAAAAGAGTTTTTATATACTGTTTAAGTTTACAAATAGGATTTTTGGCTAGAGAAAGGAGTAATAATGTTATTTCCAGGAAAAACCTTAGATCGACAGTTGGCAAAAAGCCCCAAAGAGGTTAAATATTGTACAAAGTGCGTGGTTTCAAATCAAAGACCAAGAATTACCTTTGATGAAAATGGAGTCTGCAGTGCATGTAATTATGCTTATCTTAAGCATAATAAGATTGATTGGGCTAAAAGAGAGAAAATGCTGTTGGAGTTGCTTGATAAGCATAGGTCCAGTGATGGAAGTTATGATTGCGTTGTTCCTGGTTCCGGCGGAAAGGATAGTAGTTATGTTGCGCATCAATTGAAATATAAATATCAGATGCACCCACTTACTGTAACTTGGGCACCTTTTATTTACACAGACGTTGGCTGGCAGAATTATATCGCCTTTAAAGATCATGGGTTTAATAATCTTTTGTGTTTTCCTGACGGAATAATCCATCGTAAATTAGCTCGTCTTAGTTTTGAATTGTTAGGTGATGCCTGGGAGCCTTTTGCTTATGGGCAAAAGGCATATGCTTTCCATATTGCTACTAAGTTCAAGATTCCTTTAATTTTTTATGGCGAAAGCGGTGAAGTAGAATATGGGGGCTCAACTACTTATATAGATAGTCCGGTAGAGCCAACCGATAACTATAGCGAAGTTTATTATAAGGGCTCCGGGGTTGATGAAATTATAAAACATGGTCAAGATGTGGGACTGTTTAGCGAAGAAGAAGTAAAGAGTAATCCTTTTCAATTTTATCGGATGCCTCCACTTGAGGATGTAGAGAAACTTAAACCACAGATGCACTGGTTTTCTTTTTATAAAAAATGGGTGCCACAGGAGAATTATTACTACTCTGTTGATCATACTGGTTTTCAAGCAAATTTCGATGGGCGCTCAGAAGGTACCTATTCCAAATATGCTAGCTTAGATGATAAAACTGACGGATTCCATTTTTATTTGGCATATATCAAGTTTGGTATTGCCCGAGCTACATCAGATGCTGCGCATGAAATCAGAGACGGGCATCTAACCAGAGAAGAAGGGGTAGCCTTGGTTCATCGTTACGATGGTGAACTTCCTAAAAAATATTTTAAGGAATTTCTTGAGTATTTAGATATTAAAGAAGAGCAATTCTGGGAAGTTATTGATTTTTATCGTTCACTTTCTCCCCATCTTTGGGAAAAAATAAATGGTGAATGGAAACTCAAACATAAAGTATTTTGAAGGTTGAGGATAGTAAGAAGGATTTAAAATGAAAGACATAAAAAAAATATTTGTAACTAGTAACAATACGATTGAAGAAACTTTAGCTGTTATCCAGCGTGGAGGTGTGGGCATAGCTTTGGTTGTAGATAACCAGCAGCATCTAGTTGGCACAATAACTGATGGAGATATCCGTAGGGCTATTTTGAACAAAATCCCTTTAAGTAAAAAAATCACTGTCTTGTTTGATTATCGTCCTGAAGACTACCCAGTCCCGGTTTCAATGCCTCATGACATAACTCGTGAAGAGCTCATTGAGATTATGAGTGAGAAAAAACTAAATCAAATACCGCTCCTCGATAGCGATTCCCACATCGTAGAACTAGCTTTACTTTCGGAGCTTGTCGAAGAAGAGCTTAACTTGCCGGTTAGAGCAGTAGTTATGGCTGGCGGAAAGGGGCAGCGGTTGCACCCGCTTACTAAAGATACACCAAAACCGATGCTTCTTTTAGAAGATCGTCCCTTGGTGGAACGTACCATAGCCCAGCTGCGTAGATCAGGAATTACAAAAGTAAATATTTCTACTCATTACAAATCTGATGTGATTATAAAACATTTTGGTAAAGGAGATGCTTTTGGTGTAGATATTGATTATATTAATGAAGATCAACCATTGGGTACTGCTGGAGCTTTGGGATTAATGAAACCCATTGATGAACCGACTTTAGTTATCAATGGAGATGTGTTAACTAAATTAGATTTTCGTAGGTTGCTTGATTTCCATCGCCATCATGATGCGATAATGACTGTAGGGGTGCGCAAGTGCGAGATAGAGATACCTTACGGAGTTATTGATATTGATGATGTAGTCGTAAAAAAGATTATTGAAAAACCAGTAAAGAATTTTATTGTTAATGCCGGAATTTATTTGTTAGGACCAATAGCCTATAAGTATATTCCCAAAAATATAAATTTTGATATGACCGATTTAGTTGATGAGTTACTAAAAGCTAAGCATAAAGTAGTCTGCTTTCCGATACAGGAGTATTGGCTTGACATAGGACATCCTGAAAATTATGAACAAGCAAAGGAGGACATTAAGAATGGCGCACTTCAGCTGGAAAAATAAAAAAGTTTTTGTTACCGGTGCCGGAGGATTTATCGGAAGTCACTTGTGTGAATGTTTAGTTAAGCTAGGCGCAAAGGTAAAGGCAATGGCAGAGTATAACTCCTTGGGAAGATGGGGTTGGCTTGATTATTCTAGTTTACATGATGAAATGGATATTTTTTTAGGCGATATCAGAGATAGAGACAGCACCAGAGAAGCTGTTAAGGGCCAGGATATGGTTTTTCACCTAGCGGCTCTTATAGGTATACCTTATTCTTATATAGCTCCAGCTTCATATATTGAAACTAATATAGCTGGCACTCTTAATTTATTGCAAGCAGCAAGAGAGTATGATATCGAATGTTTTTTACAGACCTCAACTAGTGAGACTTATGGAACCGCTCAATATACCCCTATTGATGAAAAGCATCAACTTCAGGGTCAATCTCCTTATTCAGCTTCGAAAATAGGTGCAGACAAAATGGCAGAGAGTTTTTATCGTTCTTTCAAAGTTCCGGTAGTAACGGTTAGGCCTTTTAATACCTATGGCCCCAGACAGTCTGCCCGGGCAGTTATACCTACAATTATTACACAAATTTTAGAAAAAGATAAAGTCTGCATTGGTTCGCTTGCTCCCAGGCGTGATTTGACCTATGTCCAGGATATTGCCTTAGCCTTCATTGGTGCAGCCCAGGCAGGCAAATCTGCCTTTGGTGAAGTGTTTAATGTTGGCTCGGGAAAGTCAATATCTATAGGTGAATTAGCCCAAGTGATTGCTAAGCTTATTGGAAAAGAGGTACCCGTAGAAAGCAGTTGCCAGCGTATAAGGCCAGAGGCTAGTGAAGTAATGTTGTTGATGGCAGATAGTAGTAAAGCTAAAAAAATATTTGGGTGGGAACCAAGCCTTTCTCTAGAAGAAGGACTCAAGAAAACAATTGAATGGTTTAAGGATAAGGATAATTTAAAGTTATATAAAAATGACCGTTATGTAGTATAAGGTTAAAACAATGAGCTCTATGAATAAAAAAATTACTGTCAGTACATCAATTAATGACTTAATTCCTTTAAGCGTTCCTGAAATTAAGGGTAATGAATGGAAATATATAAAGGAGTGCCTAGATACCAATTGGGTTTCATCAGTAGGAAGTTATGTTGATCAATTTGAAAATGCTGTAGCTGATTATGTTGGGCGCGGTTATGGTGTAGCTTGTGTTAATGGTACATCAGCCTTGCATGTAGCTCTTTTACTTTCGGGTATAAAATCTCAAGAGGAAGTTTTACTTCCGGCGCTTACCTTTGTCGCACCGGCCAATGCTATTTGCTATACTGGGGCAAAGCCAGTTTTTATTGACGTTGATCTTGATAATTGGCAAATAGATACAGGAAAGATTTTAGGGTTTTTGAAAAAAGAGTGTAAATATCAAAAAGGAAAGTTAATTAATAAGAATACCGGTAGAGTAATTAAAGCAATAATGCCTGTGCATATACTAGGACACCCGGCTGATATGGACGCTATCATGAGCATTGCCCGAAAATATAAACTAAAAGTTATTGAAGATGCTGCTGAAGGATTAGGGTCAGCCTATAAAAATCGACCTCTGGGAATTTCAGGAGATATTGCTTGTTTTAGCTTTAATGGAAACAAGATATTAACTACTGGCGGCGGAGGTATGGTTGTTGTTGATAAAAAATCCTGGTCTGATCGGGCCCGTTATCTTATAACTCAAGCCCGGAATAATGTCTTAGAGAATATTCACAATGAAATTGGCTACAATTACCGCCTGACCAATATTCAAGCTGCTATGGGTTTTGCCCAGATGGAGCAACTCGATAAATTTGTTGAGAAAAAGAGAGATATTGCTCGTCGATATAATGAGCAATTAAAAGATGTACCGGGAATCGGCTTACCAAAAGAAGCTTCCTGGGCTAAATCCAATTACTGGCTATATACAATCTTTGTTGACAGAGCTAAATATAGAATTGATAGCAGAGCTTTATTAGAAAAACTAAAAAGATCTAATATCCAGACTCGGCCTCTGTGGCACCCTTTACATTCCCTAAAGCCGTTTAAAAAGTGTTTTTCTTACAAGATAAAAGTAGCCAATAAATTGTATAAAAATTGTTTGAGCTTGCCTTCATCAGTAGGGCTTACCAAGAGCGATCAAAAGAAAGTCATCGACATTATAAAACGCAGTAGGAGCTTGTAAAAGGAGTAGTCTATGAGCCCAGACATGAATATAGTGCGTTCCCAGAAACTTGCCGATAAAATTGTTATTGTAGACGGACAACCCGGTTGCGGTAAAACTATGCTTTCACCGATTGTTGCTGCTTTGGATAGGGTGGAGTTACTTATGTTTGTTTATGAGATAGAATATTTTTGCGCTTTAAGATATTTACAAAAAATGGATAAAGATACAGCCGAAACTTTAATTAAATTGATTACTGATTTAAGAATTTATAATGCAATGATGTCGCGGGAAGTAAATTTTCGCTTCAGCGATGCTTCAAGCGCCTTTAAAGATATAAATCCCCTGAAATACATTAGGAGGCTTTTTCAAAAGGGTGATGACTTGGTCCCTGAAAGAATAAAGAACCAGAGACCAATTTTGCATTTGGCTACCCATGATCTCTTAAGCAGGGCCGATTCAGTTTTTGCTGCTTTAGGTGAAAATCTTGTTTTTATAGAGGTGGTGAGGCATCCTTTATACATGCTTAAACAAGAAGCAGTTAATATGCAGCGGCTATTCTTATCCGATCCTAAGCATTTTGAAGTATATTTTTCTTATAAGGATAAAGAGTTGCCTTATTTTGTTTATGGGTGGGAGGATTTATTTTTTTCTTCTAATCATATTGAAAAAGCTATCTATTTAATCAATAGCATGACTGAGAGAACAGAGGCTTTTAAGAATAATGTAGAGGAAAAGTTGAACGGAGCTAAGTTGATAACAATTCCTTTTGAAGGTTTTGTGATAAGTCCTGAACCTTATTTGAAAGAAATAGAATTAGCTTTAGACACAAAAGTAACTAAGGCTACGCGTAAAATGATGAAACGTCAGAATGTGCCACGTAAGATGTATGCTCAAGGTGTTAAACTCGATGTTTACGAAAAGTATGGATGGGAGGCACCTAAATCAACAGATGAGTATAGTGAATTAAACCTGCGTCGGAAATTTGCCCAAGATAATGCTTCTGAGGATGCAATGGTTGTGCTTGATAGGCTTTCTAAAAAGTATGAAGATGAATATTTAAATAAAAAGTAAAAGAGAGGTTTATTGTGAAAACAATTGTATTAGTTCCGGCAAAACTTAAAAGTGACAGAGTTCCTTTTAAAAATATAAAACAGTTAGGTGGAGTTCCTTTAGTCAATTATACCATGCGTACTTTAAATAAACTTTCAGACATTAATGATATTGTTGTTTTTGCCTCAGAGCCTTCCATATGCGAGTATATACAGCGCGGATTAAAATATACATTCCTGGAGCGTCCGACAGAGCTGGATACTCAAGATACAAAAATACAGGATATTATAAGAGAGTTTTTAAACAGAAGTGATGCCGATATAGTTGTCCTAGTGCATATTACTTCACCATTTTTGCAGGCTGAAACAATCTCTGACTGCATAAAAAAGGTTCATTCTGGTCAGTATCATACAGCTTTCACTGCATATGAAGTTAGAAAATTCTGTTGGTTTCGCGATAAACCGCTTAACTATTCTTTAGATAAACCTACACCACGCACTCAGGATATAAACCCGGTAGTTGTAGAGCAGGCTAGTTTATATGTATTTAGGAGAGAGGTTTTTGAAAAAACAGGCCAGCGGATTTGCTCTAAGCCTTATATTAAATATATTGATCATTTCGAGGGCCATGATATTGATACTCCGGAAGACTTTAGGGTTGCAGAATTGATTGTTAATACAGGTCTCTTTGCAATATAGGATGTAATTAAATGGATCAAGAAACAATTTTTAAGAAAATTTACAATGTCGAACTTAACCAGGATAAGTATGACATTGTAATTGGTAAAGGTTTACTTGAAACTGCTGTTTTAGAAGCCTTAGAGAAACGGACTAAAAATAAGAATGTTGTTTTTGTCTTTGATGTATTTTTTCAAGATAGAAGCAATGCTTTTATAGATTTTTTATCTAAGGCTGGCTACAAAGTTTACCCATATTATATGGTAGCTGGCAAGCATAATAAAACTATAAGTGAGGCAATAAAAATATACGAAATTCTTGAGGCTAACAGTCTATCTAGAGACTCAACTATAGTAGCTTTAGGAGGTGGTGTTCTTGGCGATTTAGCTGGATTCGTAGCAAGCACATATCATCGCGGGATGAAGCTTATAAATATACCGACCACCCTTACGGCCATGATTGACAGTAGCATTGGAGGCAAGGTCGCTATAAATTTCAGAAAGACTATTAATGCCATAGGAAATTACTATCATCCTATAGCAAATGTTATTGATTTTAAATTTATTAGTACATTACCTCAACGTGACTTTAAGGCTGGACTGGCTGAGATAATAAAATGTGCAATTATTAACGATAAAGAACTGTTTGATTATCTTAAATCTAATAGCCAGAAGATTCTTGACCGGGATGAAGATTCTTTATTCAATATCATGTGTCGAGCCATAGAGATTAAACTTGTTCATGTATCAGGGGATGTGAAGGAGAAGAATGAGAGACTCAAGCTCAATTACGGCCACACCTTAGGACATTCCATAGAGATTTCGACCGATGTCTTAGAGGAGATTTATCGCCATGGAGAGGGGGTGTCTCTTGGCATGGTTGCTGCAGCATTTTTGGCAAGAAAATATTTTGGACAAGGTCAAGATATCTTAGATGCTCATGAGGAGATTCTTAACCAGTATGGCCTTCCAACCCGAGTTCATGCAAAAGATATTGGTTTTGAATATAAGAGTTTGATTGAAGAATGTATGCGAAATGTTCATAAAGATAAAAAGAAAAAGGATAACAAACTCAGATTTATTCTTCCTGATGAAATTGGTAAATGCCAGGTCTACGATCGTGTGGCAGATGATGCTATCAGGGAGGCATTTGTTTATCTTATAAAGGAGTGATATGAAAGAAAAAAAATCTTTAGAAAGAAAAACTTGTATTATAACTGGATCTGGTAAGGGAATTGGAAGAGCAGCCGCAGAGCTTTTTTATAATCATGGGGCTAACTTGGCATTGATTACCAGAGATAAACAAGACTTGATATCCTTAAGGGACGATGTCGGATTTGACGATGAACGAATTTTTCTAAGCCAGGGAGACGTCTCTGATGAGGAAACGGTTAAAAGATTCATACAAGAAACTATAGGAAAATTTAAAAAAATAGATGTTCTTATTAATAATGCCGGTATACGTTTCAGGAAAGATTTTTTAGACACCACGACAGAGGAGTGGGATCAAGTAATTAATAATAACCTCAATAGCACATATCTTTTTTCTAGGGAAGCAGGGCGAAATATGGTTTCAAGAAAAGAGGGCAAAATTGTTAATATTGTATCGATTGTAGGTACGCTTGGATTGCCTCAGCTTTCCGCATACGGAGCATCAAAAGGAGGAGTAATCACGCTTACGAAATGCTTAGCTTTAGAGTGGGCCAAATGCAATATTAATGTTAACGCTATTGCCCCAGGATTTTGCGAAACATCGTATGTAGAAAAGTTTAGAAAAAAAGAAGAACTATATAAATTTACTATAGAAAGGACGCCGCAGAAAAAATGGGGAACTTCTCTTGACATAGCAGAAGCCTGTCTTTTCTTATCCACAGAAGCATCTAAGTATATTACTGGTGAAGTGTTAAATGTTGATGGTGGTTGGAGTGCTTGGTAAAAATAATAAATTAAGAATAAAAAATGTTTTAAGATAGTAGAAAATTATTGTATTTTGTAATTAATATTGAGACAAATATTTAAAATGGGAATGAGGGGTGAGGAGAAAAATAATCAGAGAAGTTATTATATACAAAATCTTACAGTCGCTCCTTGGCTAGTATCGATAGCTCCTTATCTAATGCGTAATTTTTTCAAGGGGAATAGAAATATCAAAGTTTATTTTATCGATGCTTCAATATGTGGTTTATGGCTGGCGCGCTTCATGTTATTATTTTTTGGTCTCAAGCTTAATGAGTTGAAATTTCGTTTGGTTGATGTCCATGATGACGATGGTGTTCTTCTGCATCTACGAGTAGATTATTTTGATTCTACGGTTGTGCAAAAATATATATTGGAAAGGCCTATTTTCTCGGAGCTGTTTTTAAACAAGCCTGCTAAAAGTAGAATAGCTATGTTTTTGGCAAAACGCATTTTTGCCTCTGCTAGTAAGCCTGAATCGACATTAGATAGAGCAGTTTATCTCATTCAAGTAGTTAAGCAAAAGTCAAAAGAGTATGTAGCTGAATGCTTGCAGCCTGTTTTGTTTTTGGACAGAAGGTTGTGGATGAATGAAATTAAAAGATATGCGTGCAAGCATAATATATCTGTTATTGGCGCTAAAAGTTTTAATATCAATTTTAAATATTTTTTATTAGGGTTTTTGGGACCAAAAATAAATATTTTAAAAAATATCTATTTTTGGTTTTTAAGAATAAAAAGAAGTTTTTGCAGTAAGTATGGCTGGATTGTTAAAAATAAGAAATCAATTTCAATCGTTATCAGACATAAAAAAAATAATGCAGATAATAGCATTATTGGTAGCCAGGTAAAGCTTGGGGTTAACTATTATGGTCATCTTAATCTTAATAATCCAGAACTGTATTCGGATTTATTTTTTTTACAGCAGTCAGATTTATCAGGAAAAGATATTTTAATCGTATCTAATATGCTGTTTGATCCCATTGATGATAAAAAATTAATGGAGATTGCCAAGCATGATATGAATGTAGTTGCGCTTTCAGCAAAGGCAACTAATAGTTTTTCCGTGCCGTTTTTTTACCATTGGCCGAGTCGTAGCTCAAATTCATCGTTTAAGTTTATCTCAAAAAATGCTTATAATGGCGATGAGCGCAGATGGTTTCTGCGGCAGATGAGAGACTACTATAAGGATTGTAATTATTGGCAGGATTTTTTTGCAAAGCATAATGTTAAGGCATTTATGACTTGGTATAAGTATGATGCTTCTCACTGTGTTGTTGCCGATGCCATGCGGAATGTTGGAGGAATAATGGCTGTTTATCAACGCGCCTTTGAGGAATTTCCTTCTTGCAAGACAACGATTGCGTCTGATGTTGTGTTTGGTTTTTCGCCTGCAAATGCTGAGATTGAACGTCTTTCCGGTTCACAGATTTCCTACCATATTTCTACAGGTTATTATGCTGACTACAGGCTACCTTTGCTAAAGGCGCATGCACAGAGGGTGCGCACATCTCTACAGCAAAGAGGAGCTAAACAAATTATTGCTTATTTTGATGAAAATTCCGGAGCTGATTCTCGTTGGCATAATGGGCATGAATCTACAATAGCTAATTATGATTTTTTACTTAAAAAAGTTTTATCTCAAAAATGGTTTGGTCTTATTTTAAAACCTAAGGTTCCCTCAACGTTAAGATTGAGGCTGGGGCTAACGGCAGACTTACTTAAGGAAGCAGAAGCAACTGGAAGGTGTTTTGTCTTTGAGGCAGGGGCCTTGCATAGTGCCTACCCTCCCGCTATAGCTGCTCTAGCTTCTGATATCGCCATCCACGGTCATCTGTATGCTGCAACAGCTGGGCTTGAATCAGCGCTTGCAGGAGTCCCTACTCTTTTACTTGATCGTGAAGGCTGGTCGATTAGTAAATTATACCATTTGGGTTTAGGACGGGTAGTTTTTACTGATTGGCAAAGTCTTTGGAAAACATATATTGAATATTGGCAGGATTCCAGGAAGGTGCCAGGCTTCGGCGATTGGTCTTCGATGATAAATGATTTAGATCCTTTCAGAGATGGCCGAGCAGCAGAAAGAATAGGTACATACTTGAAGTGGTTGCTTGACGGCTTTAAGCAAGGGCTTAAACGAGAAGATATTATGGCTTCTGCCGCAGAGCGTTATGCTAGGATTTGGGGAAGTGATAAAATAGCTACACTGGGGTAGTTATCCAAATGTAACAATAGGTTAGAGAAGATATAACTGTGAATATACAAATTTTTATAAAAAAAGTTAAAAATAAACTGAAAACATTTTGGTTGCAAATAGCTACCTTAAGGAGTGCTAATTTGCGTTGGTTGTTTCGGAATCGTTATTTGCGTATGGATGCTAATGTAACAACAAATCCGGTTGAGAGAAGGATTTTTCATATTGATCGATATAAATTCGCCGTGAATAAACTTAGAAAAGTTTATAGCGATACAAGGAATTTACTTATTGTTGATGTTGCTTGTGGTACAGGGTATGGCTCGGATATTTTAAAAAAAGTTAATCCGAAAAAAATAATAGGTATTGATATTTGTCCTGAGACAGTTAAATATGCTCAAAAAAAATATGGAACGCATCATTGTATTTTTAATACTAGCGATGCTGTCGAAATGAATATTATTAAATCAGGAACTGTCGATGTGGTCGTTTCATTTGAAACCATTGAGCATTTAGAGCAGCCGATAATTTTTTTGAAGAACGTAAAAAGGGTATTGAAGAATAAAGGATGCTTAATTATTTCCACACCTAATAGTTGGGGAGAAACAAGAGACCATAGGTTTGATTATGATTATCAATTGCTGAAGACTCACCTTGAACAATTCTTCACGATAGACTCTATGTATGTTCAAAATAGCGGAAGTATGAATTTATGGATGAATAGAGGTTTTCAGCGGCGGTTAATTCCAGTGAGTCCCGATAACGTTAATGAGGCCGAATGTTTTATAGCCATAGCCAGAAATTATTTTTAATAGTGTTGTTTTGTGCAGAGCGAATAAATTTATGAGAAATAAAATTAATTTTTTAAAGGGATATGTCAAAAGGTATGTAGTTGCTGCATATAAACGACAGAAGTTACAGGCAGGTGAGTTTCCCCCCCAGCTATGGATAGAGAATACCAATCATTGTAATGCAGCGTGTGTCATGTGTCCTCGTGATAAGCATAATCGGTCGCTTGGTTTTATGGAGTTTTCCCTTTTTGAACGTCTGATTAAGGAAATAGCTGTACATAAAAATAATGTTTCAGCTGTTCATATGCATAATTATGGCGAACCGCTTATGGATAAAGAATTAATCAAAAAAGTAAAACTAGCTAAGGATTATGGGATAAAACATGTTTATTTTGTTACCAACGCAGCATTGTTGACTAGTGATTTATCAGAAAAGCTAATAGCCTCAGGGCTTGATCAATTTAAAATAAGTTTTTATGGAACCGATAGACAAACATATAACGCTACAATGAGAGGGCTTGATTTTGATCAAACAATGTCTAATGTTAAGCAATTTTTCCAAATACGAAAGAAGATGAAGTCCCTTCAACCTAAAGTTATAATTCAATACCTTCCTCAGTCTCACAACAAGGCAGAAATTAGCAAATTTAAAAGTATTTTTGATTCCATGATTGATTCTAAATTAGGCGATAGGTTGAATATTTATTCTTTGTTGAATTTCGGGGAAGGGAGAAGTTATAATAACTTTGCCAGAAGAATAGTTAGTTCAATATGCAATTATCCGTGGAGGACTATGGTGGTATTGCATGATGGCCGGGTTACGGCTTGCTGTATGGATTATAATGGGGTTTTATCTATGGGAAATGTTACTCAGAGCACTATAAAGCAAATATGGAATAACCAAACTTATAAAAAAATCAGAGAGGATTTTAAAAAGCTTGATTACAAAGAATACCAGGTTTGTAGAAATTGTGATCTTATTTTTTAGGTAAATTTTTATGAGAATAATTTGTTTTTTAAATCCAAAATTAATTAGCAGTCACAAAATTCCCGTTTTTAATAAAAATCGTTATATTATTTCCTATGATGAGTTTAAACCGCGGGAAGCTATTACTAGAGATAGCAACCTTAAACAAATTATAATTTTTCCAATAACAAATCAAGAGCGGGCCACTTGCGAAAGAGAGTATATCGCTAATGTTTCAAAATTATCCGAGATTTTTGATTCATTGGAGTGGTGGGCGAATCCAATTTCTGAGAAAAATGAACATTCTTCTATACAGTATAAAGATTTGTGTTTATTTTTTTCTTTAATAAAAACTATAGATAAACATAGGGATGAACGATGCGACATTTTGGTTTATGGGGACGGTAGTATTTATAATATTCTGAGAAAGCATTATTCGAACAAGGGGATACAGGTAGTATTCATAGGTAGCAAACTCTTTAGAAACATCCAAAGTTTTATATACCAGATACTAAAAATCGTATTATTATTTTTTAAAATTATTTCACGCAAGTTATTTTTGAGGAAAATAGCCAGTAAACTAAGGAAACAATTAAGTAACAAAAGCTGTTATTATGTAATAAGGACATGGCTTTATAATCAACCAGATGCTAATTTCAGAAATGATGCTTTTTTTGGAAGATTGCCTGAATACGCAGCGAATCGAGGCAATAAAGTATTACTGCTAGGTGGAATTATTGATAATTATCGAAAGATTTTGCAAAAAATATTAAAGTCTGATGGTAAAACTATTGTTATTCCGGAAGAGTATTTTTTAAAATATTCAGATATTTTTAAGTTATTCGTTTATTTTAAATTTAAAATCAGGAAGCTTGATAGCAAAATTATTTTTAAGGGAATTGATGTAACAGATTACTATTCTCAAGAGATTTTTAAAGGATTTTGGCAAGACTCATATATTTATAATATTATTCGTTATATGATTGCAAAGCGTTTTGGCGAAACTGTTAATTTTAATGTTTTCCTGCAGACTTTTGAAAATTATGCTTGGGAAAAAGTGACCATTAAAGGGATTAAGGCGGCAAGGAGCAATTGTAGGGTATTAGGATTTCAGCATGCCTTCGTGTCAAGGAATTCATTTAAGTATTTTCCTGGACAACAGGAATTAGACAGGATTCCTTTACCAGATAAAATTATTACTATGGGTGAGAGGACAAAAGAGATTTTGCAAAATTACGGAGCTTATCGCAAAGAACAAATCGTAGTTGGTTGTGCTTTACGCCAACAGTATCTCGATGATTTGTCTTTTATAGAGAGGCGGCGTTGCAATAAAATACTAGTACCATTGACAATGGTTACTCAGGAGTCAATCAGAATTATTAAGTTTCTTTGCGACTCTAATATTTCTAAGACAAATAAAAATATTGTTATTAGGCCTCATCCAGCACGGGATTTTAAATCAGTAAAAGAAAAGATTCCATTTGAAATACCCAGTAATTTTATAATTAATAATTGTAAGACGATGAAGGAAGAGTTATCTGATGCAGGTATGGTTTTGTATACTTGGTCAACGATTTCTGCCGAAGCATTAAGATTGGGGTTGCCGGTAATTTATCTGGATATATTAAGGCCACTTTATGTTGATCCTTTATTTGAATGTGATGCTCTTAAAAGAAAGGTTAGTGAGGCTGATGAGCTTGTGCCGGCAGTTGACAGCCTTTATGGGATAAGTAATGATGATTTTGAAATTGAACGGAAGATGGCCAGTGAGTATAGTAAAAGTTATTTTTATCCAGTAACAGAAAGTAATTTAGCACATTTTTTTTCGTAAGTATAAAAAGGAAATTAAGGTTAGATGAAAATACTAATTACAGGGGCAGCGGGCATGCTTGCTGAGGAAGTGGTATCTAATTTATTAAAGCATGGGCACAAGGTTGTTCAAGCAGACATAAACCAACGTCTTCCAGATATATTAAAAATTAATATTCAAGATCGTGATGGTGTCATGAGGTTGGTAGAAAAAGAGAGCCCGGATTATATTTTCCATCTTGCTGCTGAGACTGATGTCGATTTATGTGAAGAAGATCCCGATCATGCTTTTAGAGTGAATAGCCAGGGAACCGAGAATATTGCTCTAGTTTGTTTGGAGCATAAGATACCTTGTCTATATATTAGCACAGGGGCAGTTTTTTCTGGAGTTAAGCAAGAGCCTTACACAGAGTTCGATACACCTTTACCAGTAAGTGTTTACGGTAGGAGTAAGCTAAAGGGCGAAGAGATAGTTAAAAATACTTTAAATAAATATTTTATAATTCGTGCTGGATGGATGGTTGGTGGTTGGGAACTTGACAAAAAGTTTGTTTATAAGATAGTTCAACAGCTAAAAAAAGGCCAAAAGCAATTACGTGTAGTTGCTGATAAATTTGGTTCACCTACCTTTACAAAAGATTTTGCAAATAATCTTATGAGTGTTATTAATAGTAAGCGCTATGGATTGTATCATATGGCAAATACAGGTACATGTTCACGTTATGATATGGCAGTAAAGATAGTTGAATATATGGGGTTGAATGGTCAAGTAACAATTGAGCCTGTTAGCTCTGAACAATTTCCTTTATCTGCCCCCCGTGCTCGTTCAGAAATGATGCAAAATCACAAGTTGCAATTGTTAGGACTCAACAATATGCCACGTTGGGAAGATTCTCTCAAAAACTACATTAAAGAGAATAAATGCAGATAAAATGACAGAGTCAAAAAAAATAGATATTATTATTCCTGCTTACAATAAAGCAGATTTAACAGTTAAGGCCATTGATAGCGTATTGCAGCAAACTTACAATAATATAGAAATAATAGTAGTCGATGATGGTTCAACGGATGAAACTAAAAAGTTAATTTCATCCGTTAAAGATAAAAGCAAGGTAAAGTATATCTATAAAGATAATGGTGGTGCTTGTAGCGCTAGAAATTTAGGTATAAAAGTTTCTCAAGCTCAGTACATCGGATTTCTCGATTGCGATGATATGTACTTACCTCAAAAGGTGGAATTAAGTCTTGCTTATCTAGAGGATAACCCCGATATTGGGTTTGTTCATACGGCAGCTTATTTTATAGACGAGAACGACACTATTTTGCGTCAATTTTCTCCTAAGATAAGCACTAAAGTGGGCAAAATTAAAGATAATCTTGTTTTACGTAATTTTATTTGTCCATCAACTACGATTATTAGAAAATCGTGCATCGATGAAGTTGGTTACTTTGATGAGTCAATTTTTACTCCGGCAGATTGGGATATGTGGCTAAGGTTGACAGAAAAATTTAAAGCTAGCTATATTGATATCCCTTTAACTATGTATAGAGTTTCAGATAGCTACATTTTAAGCAATCTAATTCAATCAGAGAAAGAAGAGCAGATAGTGCTAGATAAGCTATTTGTGAGAAATCTTCAAATTAATGATTTCACTAAAAGCAAAGCAATCTCTAATATGTATCTACGCTCGGCTATAAATTACCTAATGACTGGAGATTTGCCTTCATCTAGGAGTAAGTTCCTTGCATCGTTAAGAGAAAACAGATTGAATTTCAAGGCTTTAGCGATGTTCATATACTTTACTTTGGCTAAGCAAAACCTAAGAGCAAAAGTGACGAAAAAAATATTCGCTAAAGATTATTTCTCTGACGCATGATCAGGAGGATAATTTAATTTAACGGTATGGTTTTTACTAATTTTAAAAATAAAAATACCCTTGAAACTTTAATAAACACAACAGGGTTATTGGCTCTTGGTTTAGCCTCTTTTTTATACTGCATTCTTCATAGAAACTTTGCTGAATTAAACCTAAAATTATCCTTTTTGGATTTTCCCATCTTTATTGGGGAAGTACTATTAATTTTTTGTTTACTTTTTTTAGCAATAAAGCTGACTCTTAATTTTCCCAGATTTAACCGAGGGCATTGTTTAGTATTAATTTATTTTTTATTTATATTAATAAAAGCCTTTTGGGGATACTCTAAATGGGGACCGCTTGCCTTTCGGCACGCAGCTTTATTTTACTACCCCCTATTTTTTATCTTTGGCTATAAATTTTACCAGAAAAGTTTTTTTAACAAGTACACAATCCCGATTATATTTTTATTTTTGGTGTACAACACCCGTCAGACTACTTTAGTTTCACTTCTGCTTGCAGTTGTCCTTTTGATTGCTTATTGGAGGAAAAGTAAGCTATCCTACGTTCTCCTTTTAGGTCTTTTATCCTTTACACCCTTTCACTTGCTCTATAAAAGCTCACGAACAGCAATGATTAGCAGTTTCCTTACCATACTTTTCATTCTGGCTGCTTTGCTTTTTATATCTAAGCTAAAAATAAGGTATAAAATTTACCTCTTGATAGCTTCTTTTGTTTTCTCCCTGTTAGTTTTATTTAAGGTTTCACCGACCAATGAATTAAAATCTTTAGTGTCGTTTAAGCATTTACTTAATGGATATAAACTAGAACGCCAAAGAATAGCTGAAAGAGAGATTAATTTTGGAATTCAGGATATAAAAGTAGCCCTATACAATCCAGAGGTTAAGCAAAATGGCTTAAAACAGACTATTCAAGTAAAGCCAGATGAACCTCAGGTAGACTTAGAAAGAGTTAAGCCGGCCTTAGAAGAAATAGTAGTTGTTAGCAGCAGTCTTAAAGATCCAGAGGCCGAGGTAATACAAGCAAGAATAAGAGAGCTTAAGGATAAGGTGGGAAAAAATGAAGCCACATTATCTAAAAACCAATTGAACACTCAAGAGGGCCTCAATAGCCTATATAGAAATGCTAAGGGTGTAGTTCGTATTTTAGAAGATAAATCGAGCATACTTTCTTTGGAGGATATAAGGAAGATTGAGCGAGCTAAGACTTTGCTTGGTGAACTTTCAGTTATAATCGATAAATCCCAAGCAAAGAGTAAGGCTAAACCAATTACCCGCAATCTAGACGGAGCCAATACTAGTTCTTTGTTTAGGATTTTTATTTGGGAAGATATGATAAAGCAACTCATAGAAGAAAAACCGCTTTTGGGATTTGACTTTGGCAAACCCCTGCGCTCAAAGAATATTGAAATATTATATTTGGCTGAAGCCGATTGGAAAGCCTGCGGTTGGATAACTCCACACAACTCTTATCTTCATGCTGTCTACAGGGCTGGGGTTGTAGGACTATTGTACGTAATTATAATTTATATTTTTCTGCTGATAATGATAAAAAACTTTATTTCTTTACGTTCAGTTAAAGGCATACTACTGTCGGGGAGCGTAATGGTTTGGTTGATAGCAGCTAATTTTTTTGTTATTTTTGAATTGCCTTATAGTGCTATTCCTTTTTGGAGTCTATTCGGTATGAGCTGGGCTTATCTAAGCGGTCTCAATAGAAAACTTAACAGTCAGAGGAGGAAGATGTAGATGCAAGAGAAAGCTTCAGTAGTTGGAATGGATAAATTTTGCAAGAATTCTTTTGATGCTTTCTTTCAAAAGATACCTTTTTTGTGGCTTAAAAAGTTACTAGATAGAAATAACATTGATTTAAATGAAAAGTCGGTCTTAATCGCTGGATGTGGGATAGGCCGTGACATTTACCACTTGCAAGATTTTTATAAATTTGACAGATTGTACGCCTCCGACATTAGTATCGATTCGCTTAAATCAACTATTTCTTCTTTTCCTTTGGCCAAAGGAGTAATTGTCGATAATCAACGGTTAGGATTGGAAACTGATTCTGTTGATTATGTTTTTGTGGGAACCTCTTTGCATCATTTGAAGGAACCATTGAGAGGGCTATATGAGCTATTGAGAGTTGCTAAAAAAGGACTGATAGTTATGGAGCCTAACGATACTTGGCTTACCAGACTTTTTGAGAAATTAGGCTTGGCTCAGGAATACGAAATTGAACATAAAAATTATGTTTATCGATTTAGGAAAAGAGAGGTAGCCAAGATAAGCAATGCCTTATTTTTCAAATACGATCTTTGCCGTTTTTTTGCTACCCATAGGGCACCAACAACAAAGATAGAGTTTTGTGCCCTAAAAATTATACACAGATTATCTAATTTATTTTTTCCTAGTTTTGGAAATCATATTGTGTTTATAATCAAAAAAGAAAAGTTACTTCCTAGATGCTTGCAAGCTAAGTAATGTTTGAATGAAGATTCTTCAGGTTCATAATTATTATAAACAGTCCGGAGGTGAGGATGAGGTTTTTGCTGCTGAAACAGAAATCTTACGTCAGAATGGGAACGAAGTTTTAACCCAGACAACTTGCAATAGCTCAATCGATGAAATGTCGCGGCCAAGACTGGCTTTGCACACTATATGGTCAGAGAGCTCTAGGAATAATTTCTTTCAATTATTAAAGAATAATCGGCCAGACATAGTCCACTTTCATAATATTTTTCCTCTTATTTCTCCCTCGGTCTATTACGTTTGCAAGCAGCTTAAAATTCCAACAGTCCAGACTCTCCATAATTATCGGCTGATATGCCCGGCGGCTATTCTTTTTAGAGATTCAGCGATATGTGAGGATTGTTTTAATTCTTGTTGTTTTTGTCCCGGGATTCGACATGGCTGTTATCATGATTCACATTTACAGACAGCGGTTATTTCTAGTATGTTAATTTCCCATCGTTTATTTGGAACTTGGAAAAACAAGGTTAATTTTTACATAGCTCTTACTGAATTTTCACGGAAAAAATTTATCCAAGGGGGCTTGCCAAAAGATAAGGTGGTAGTCAAACCTAATTTTATTTATCCTGAGATAGAATCGGGTAAAAGCAAAAACAGATATATTCTTTTCGTCGGTCGCCTTTCTCCGGAAAAAGGAATAATGACACTTCTTGGGGCTTGGAAGCTTCTAAAAAATGTTCCTTTAAAGATTGTTGGGGGAGGACCTCTGGAGAAAACAGCCTTAGAAAACTTAGAAGCAGAAGGTTTAAAAGATATAGAGTTTTTAGGACGGAAGTCTCACCAAGAGACAGTTGAATTAATAAAGAAGGCTTATTGCTTAATATTTCCTTCAAATTGGTACGAATGTTTTCCGATGGTAATAATTGAGTCTTTTGCTAGTTCAACTCCAGTGATTGCTTCTAGACTGGGAGCAATGGAAGATATTATCGATGAGGGCAGAAATGGAATTTTCTTTGAGCCGCAAAATCCTAAAGATCTTGCCCAGAAAGTAAACTATGTTTGGAATAATAGTGACAAAATTGCTATAATGGGACAAGAAGCCAGGAAAGACTACCAGGATAAATATTCTGCCAATAGGAACTATAAGCTACTTATGGATATTTATTATAGAGCTATTGATCAAGCTAATGCTTAACTTATGACAAGAAACAATTATAGGAGTTATATATTTTTATTTGATGTTTATTGTTTTATTGTTGCCGCTATATATGTAGGGTGGAGAATATTTATTTTTCTAAAAAGATATTTTTAGGATACTGTTTAATCAATAAAATGTTATCGAAAAAGACAAATTCCTTTAGTAGCTTTTCAAACCTGCTTCATTTACCTAGTTTTGCATTGATCATAGGCTATATAATTTATTGGTTTGAGATATATTTTTTTAAAAAAGGCCAAGGTTTAAGCTCACCATTAGCTACCTGTTTGCTTGCCGTTCTTGCTATATATTTATTTTTCGGACAAAGAAAGCTATTTTTCTCAGCAGTTGATTGGTGCATTAAGGAATATAAACAAGAGAGTAAAATAAGAAAAGCCGTAATATTGCTGGCTTGTTGTATTGTCTTTTTAATACTGTTGACTACATTTTTTGCACTTTTACTACCGCCGCATCTAGCTCAGGAGTTTGATGCCTTGAATTATCATTTGACGCTTCCTCGGCAGCATTTGATTTTAGGTTCCTTTTCGCATATTCACTGGTCTGCGGCCGATTTATTTCCTTTGCCGATACAGTTTGCGCTGGCTCCCTATTGGCTAATTAAGGAGATTCCTAGTAAGTTTATCCATATATTGTTTGTTTTTGGGTTATTAGCGATTTCTTTAAATCTTATAAGGTGTTTTAGCAACAACAATTTTTTGTCTTTATTTATCGGATTAATGGCTATCTTGGGTTCTCATAATGTGGGCATACAAATTCCGATTCTGATGCTTGATATTGTTATATGTTATCTATTTTTAGCTAGTATTGATAGTTTTTTAGAGGGAAAAATTATCCTCGGGTCTATAGAGTTATCTTTCTTTATATGGTCAAAGTCTTTTGTCCCATTTCAAATGTTGGCAATTTTAACTATAATTTTTCTGATCGGATTACTTTTGAAAAAGCTTGGGGCCAATAATAGAAGTTGGGTTTTTGAAAAAACTTCTTACGATAAGTTACTCTCCAGAAAATATCTTAAGAAGAGTGTATTGTATCTATTTCTATCTAGTATGCTTGTCGGCGGACCTTTTATGGCTAAGTCGCTACTTAAGTCAGGAACGCCCTTGTTTCCTTTTTCTCCCGGTCTTCTAAAGACATCTTCAGTTGACCAAAAAACACCGCATTGGCGATCAATCGTAGCTTCTTCAGAAAGGCATTTTTCCACCAAAGATGCTTATGGATCAGGAAGGTCAATATTAGAATTCTTACGGCATCTATGGCTTATAGCTGTGCCCGAAGATCAGACTACAAATCGTTACGACTACCCCCTCGGTTTGCCTTATTTACTTTTTCTTGCCCCTTTTATTTACTTTGTTTTTATATCTTTTAAAAAGAAACAGCTTGTTTTGTTACCTTTATTTGCAGTTAGTTTTTGGATGCTTTGGTGGTTTGGTTCCCAGCAAGCCAGGTTTCTTTATATTCCTTTATTGATTATTTTTATCAGTGTGGCGGCTAAAATAAAACAACCAAGAAATTCATTTATTTACGCCTTAGTTATCGCATTACTCTTTAATTTTATATCTATTTTTAGAGCTCACTCAGGTGATCTCTTCAAGCCTTCAGTAAAGGTGTTGCGAACCAAAGACAAACAGCTGATAGAAATGAATAAAAAGTATCGTGATAGATCTAGTTTGAGTCCAGTAGTTTTAGATTATTATGATGTTGCTTATGCCAATTTTCCTTTAAAGATTGTTGGCAAAAACCGTTTTTGGGTTTTAGAGGAGTAGGATGGAGAAAGATATTGAGGCTATTAGCATCTTAGGCACTAAGCTTAACATTATCCAAATCCCAGGAGTTATTGATATCATGGAGCGTTGGATTAAGGAGGTTGAAACCGGCAATTATATTGTTATAGCCAATGCTAATGATGTAATGATGGGTAGAAAGTATC
This sequence comes from Candidatus Omnitrophota bacterium, assembly GCA_021735655.1. NCBI lineage: Bacteria > Pseudomonadati > Candidatus Omnitrophota > Candidatus Omnitrophota bacterium. Next base: position 55,292 of record JAIPGM010000003.1, read on the forward strand.
AAGCTGTTAATCAGTCCATTAATGAAAGTAGCCTTTCGGTTGCCGATGGAATTTCTTTAGTTTGGGCAGCCAGAGTTCAAGGTCGGCATCTAGAACGACGGGTCTACGGCCCGGACCTAATGCTTGAATTTTTAAAAACTAGTTGCCATAAAGAATATTCGCATTTTTTCTATGGTTCCGATCCAGACACTTTAAAAACAATGGTAGATAAAATAAAGACAAAATTTCCACAAATAAAAATAAGCGGGTTTTATTCTCCGCCTTTTAGGAAACTGACCGATAGCGAAGATGAGGCTGTAGCTAAGATGATTAATCAGTCTTGTCCTGACGTGTTATGGGTGGGGTTGGGTTGTCCCAGACAGCAACTTTGGATGCATGAGCATAGAGATAAACTAAAAGTTCCGGTCATGGCAGGGGTGGGGGCGGCTTTTGACTTTATAGCTGGGACTAAGTTACAAGCTCCCCAATGGATGCGTAACAATGGATTTGAATGGTTATTTCGTTTAGTCACCGAGCCCAAGAGGTTGTGGAAGCGATATTTGGTTGGTAATTTTATATTTTTATGGTTATACTTAAAAGAGTTAGTTAAAATAAAGTTTTTAAAGTTTTCGCAGCAATTTAAACCTTAGGGGTAAATTAAAACTAGGAAGGGTTAAACATGAAGAAAGCTTTAAAGGCTAAAGTTTAGGAGGTTAGTAAATGAAAGCAGTAATATTATGTGGAGGAAGAGGGACAAGAATTAGAGATGCCTCAGAAGTTTTACCTAAGTCAATGCTTCCGGTGGGCAATATGCCCTTGCTTTGGCATATAATGAAAATTTACGCTCATTATGGGATAAAAGATTTCGTTTTATGCCTTGGTTATAAAGGGTGGGCGATAAAAGAGTTTTTTTTAAATTATCAAGCTAAGGTTTTTGATGTAGTGTTGAAGTTAGATAAAGAAAATTCAATAATTTATGGCCAAAACCATCATGAAAAGTTAGATTGGAAAATCTCGCTTGTAGAAACAGGCGAAGAATCACAAACCGGAGCAAGAATTTGGAATGCACGCAAATATTTAGAAGATTGTGATATGTTTTGTGTAACTTATGGTGACGGTGTTGGCAATATCGACATCAAATCTTTAATAGAAGTTCATAAAAAATCGGGTTTACTTGGCACAATAACTGGAGTTCATCCTTCAGGCCGTTTTGGCGAAATAGAGACAAAAGGTAAGATTATTTCTTCTTTCGCAGAGAAGCCAAATGTAAGCTTTGGTTCTTATAATGGCGGGTTTATGGTTTTTGATAGAAAAGTTTTAGGAAAATATTTTAGATCTGGAAAAGATTTGATATTGGAGGCAGAAACTTTGCCTAATATGGTGAATGACAAGCAGTTAGGAATATATGAGCATAATGGTTTTTGGCAATGTGTTGACACTAATCGGGAATTAGAAATATTGGAGGGTTTATGGAATTCTTCTAATCCTCCTTGGAAAGTATGGTGAATACGCAAGTAAAATTTTGGAAAGGCAAAAGAGTCTTGATTACGGGCTATGAAGGATTCTTAGGATCTAATCTTGCTAAAGTTCTGCTAAACTTTGGTGCAAAGATATCGGGTTTGGATATTTTGACTAGAAGAAAAGATACAATCCTTACTCAAAAAGAATTAGCCAAGATAAAGATAATTAAAGGAAATGTTGATAATTTATCTTTAGTAAAGAGGATTTTAAGGAATGATAAAATAGAGGTTATTTTTCATCTCGCTGCAGAGGCTTTAGTTGGCGAGTGTCTAAAAAGACCAGTCAAAGGATTTTCGACCAATATTAAGGGAACTTGGAATATTTTAGAAGCTTGGCGGCAAACAAAAATAGCCAAAGCAATAGTTGTAGCTTCAAGCGATAAAGCCTACGGAAGTCATTCTAAGCTTCCTTATAAAGAAGATAGTGCGCTTTGCGGTTTGCATCCCTATGATGTTTCGAAGTCATGTGCTGACTTAATTGCTCATGCTTATCATAATACCTATGGAGCGCCGGTAGTGATAACTCGCTGTGGTAACATTTTTGGTCCGGGAGACTTCAATTTTTCCAGAATTGTTCCTGAAACCTTACGTTCGGTAATTAGAAATAAAACTTTGGTTATTCGTAGTGATGGAAAGTTCACTCGTGATTATGTATATGTTGATGATATTGTAGCCGGATATATAAACTTAGCTCAAAAATCTAAAAAGTTAAAACTATTTGGCCAGGCTTTTAATTTTAGCGCCGAGCAGCCGCTTTCAGTTTTAGCTTTGGTAAAGTTGATTTATAAATTAGCTGACAGAAGATCTAACTATAAAATCTTAAAACAGGCGAAATATGAAATTAAGCATCAATATCTTTCATCTAGGAAGGCTGCTAGAGTTCTTGGCTGGAAACCAAAGCTGAAGCTAGATAAGGCTTTGGAGAAAACTTACCAGTGGTATAAAGATAATCTAAGCAAATGAAGATAAATTTTTTAGGAACAAATGGATGGTACGATACTGATACCGGAAATACTCTTTGTATTCTTATTGAAACTAAAAAAGAATATATTATTCTCGATGCCGGAGGCGGTTTTTACAAAATTGGTCAATATATAAAGAAAAAGAAGCCAATTTATCTTTTCTTAAGCCATTTTCATCTCGACCACATTATTGGACTTCATACCTTATTGCTAGGTAACTTTTCTCAGGGGATTAAGCTTTACGGACCACCGGGAGTAAAGAAATACTTATCACAAATAGTAAATTATCCTTATACAGCGCCAATTTCTAAGTTAAAAACAAAGGTTATCGTTAATCAAATTAAAAAAGAAGTACGTTTTCCTTTTAAGGTTGAGTTTGGCAAGCTGCTTCATCCTTCATTATGTTACGGCTATCGGTTTAATTTGGAAGGCAAAACAATTGTTTATTGCACCGATACCGGAATTTGCAGTAATTTATATAAGTTAGCTAGGGATTCTGATTTATTTATTACTGAATGCTCGGCGACTGCCGGAAAAAAGGAAAAGGATTGGCCTCATTTAACGGCTCAGGATGCAGCTAAGGTTGCTAAGAAATCCCAAGTAAAAAAATTATTTTTAGTTCATTTTAATGCTTCCTTATTTAAAACTGAAAAGCAACGCAATATGGCTAAGGCACAAGCAAAAGAGATATTTGGGAATACTTTTGCGGCCAGTGACGGACAAGTAGTTAATTTATAAAGCTTTAAATAATGAAGAAAACACCCGTAGCTATAATTGGTACTGGAAATATTGGTACTGATCTTTTAATTAAGATCCAGCGTTCGTCAATTTTAGAATGTGTTCTTTTTACTGGCCGGCGTCTAGATTCACGGGGCATGCAAAGAGCAAGGTTGCTTGGCGTACCCATTTCCGATCAATCAATAAAAGCCATTCAGAGAAATCATAATATTTGCGATATAGTCTTTGACGCAACCTCAGCTAAAGCTCATCAATATCACGCACCAATTTTAAAGAAATTAGGTAAGATCGCTATAGACTTAACGCCTTCAAAAGTTGGCAAGATGTGTATACCGGTTATTAACATGAACCAATGTTTAGATGAAAATAATGTGAATTTGGTTACTTGCGGCGGTCAAGCAGCTATTCCAATAGCTCATGCAATTATGAGGGTGCATCCGGAGACCGAATATATAGAAGTTGTAGCAAGTATTGCTTCTAAATCCGCGGGCCTTGGGACTAGAGATAATATTGATGAGTTTACTCAGACTACCGGTGATGCTATTTTAAATTTTACCGGAGTTCCTCGGGCAAAGGCAATTATTATTTTAAATCCGGCTGAACCACCAGTTTTAATGCACAATACCATTTATGCCCAGATTACTAAGCCAAAGATCAAAAAAATGACTGCGGCAATAAATGATATTGTTAACAAGGTTCAAAAATATGTTCCTGGTTATAAAGTAACTGTGGGTCCAGTGGCCGAGGGCAATCGGGTAACGGTTATGATTGAGGTGGTGGGTTTGGGCGATTTTCTTCCTAAATATTCCGGCAACTTAGATATTATTACCTGCGCTGCTGTGAATATTGCGGAAAGTTTTGCTCAAAAAAAGATAAGAGGCAAAGTGCCTTTATGAAAAAAAGGAAAAAGATTTTATTCTTTGATTCTACTTTGCGCGATGGGTCTCATGCAATTAGCCATCAGCTGAAAGCTTCCCAGATTAAGCAATATTGTAAGTATGCAGATGACTCAGGGTTACATACAATTATTGTCGGCCATGGAAATGGTCTAAGTGCCTCATCTTTGCAGGTAGGGTTGTCGGCTCTTTCTGATACAGAGATGATTGTAACTGCTCGCAAGAATCTTAAAGCTACGAAATTGGGAGTTTTTTTGATTCCTGGTTTTGGTACAATTAAGGATGATCTTGCTCCGGCAATTGATCAAGGGGTTGATTTAGTTTGTGTTGCTTCTCATTGTACCGAGGCTAATGTTACTCGTCAACATATCGAATACGTAAGAAAACGAGGCAAAGCCGCTTATGGGGTTTTAATGATGCAGCATATGGCTTCAGCCGAACGTTTATCCGAAGAAGCTCACAAAATGCAAGATTATGGCGCATTGGGTGTTATTTTAATGGATTCTGCCGGAGCTTCTCATCCGGAGATGGTTTCAGAGCGGGTTGGCCTACTAGTTAAGAATCTTGATTGTCAAGTTGGATTCCATGCTCATAATAATTTAGGTTTAGCGATTGCTAATTCATACAGTGCAATTAAAGCTGGGGCTACAATTATTGATGGAACAGTTAGGGGTTTTGGGGCTGGGGCCGGGAATTGTCAAATTGAAGTTTTAGCAGGATTGCTCTATAAAATTGGCGTAAAGACAGGTCTAGATTTATATAAATTGATGGATGTTGGTGATGAAGTAGTAACTAAATTGAGTGAGAAATCTCAAGGTGTGAGCTCAATTAGCCTAATTAGCGGAATAACTGGGGTTTTTTCGGGTTTTTCTAAACATGTTGAGAAAGCAGCTAAGCGATTTGGCGTTGATCCGCGAGATATTTTTATGGAGTTAGGAAAAAGAAAAATGGTAGCCGGGCAGGAAGATTATATTGTTGACGTGGCAATGTATTTAGCTCAGAAGAAAACTGGCCAGAAAGACAGCTATCAGATAGAATCACTTTCTTAATAAGGAGTAGACAATGAGAGTGGCCGATTACATTTTTAATTTTTTAGTCGATAAAGGCGTAAGAAATGTTTTTATGGTTTCCGGCGGCCAAGCTATGTTTTTGGTTGATGCTGTTGGACGTCAAAAAGAAATAGAAGTTGTTTGTACACATCATGAACAGGCAGCTGGGATGGCAGCTGAAGCTTATGGGCGAGTAACTCAAAAATTAGGAGTAGCTTTAGTTACTGCCGGGCCGGGCAGTATGAATATTGTAAATGCGGTAGCCGGAGGCTGGACAGATTCATCACCAATGATGGTTATTTCCGGCCAATCATCTTTATCATATGTACAGTATCAAGAAGAAACTAATATTCGACAGTATGGAATTCAAGGAATTTACATTAAGCCAATAGTTCAGAATATTACTAAGTATTTTGTTACTGTTGATGATCCAGCAAAAATTTTATTTTATCTTCAAAAAGCTTATTATTATGCAACTACTGGGCGTCCTGGCCCGGTTTGGATCGATGTTCCGATTGATGTGCAAAAGATGGAGGTTCCCGATCGCTTATTAGAAGAGTTTGAACCACCGCTTGAGGCTTATCTTCCCGATGAGCTAACAGATAGTGTTGAGCTGTTATTGACGACAATTTCCAAAGCTAAGCGGCCAATATTTTTAGTTGGCCAGGGTGTTCGCTTGGGCGGTGCGGTTGATCAGTTTTATCAAGTTCTTGAAAGATTAGCGATTCCGGTATTAACCTCGCGTCTGGGAATAGATTTAATTAATAGTGATCATCGTCTTTATGTCGGTCGTCCAGGAATTTATGGTGAGCGAGCAGCTAACTTTGCAATTCAGAATGCTGATGTTATAGTGGCTGTTGGCTCGCGCTTAGCAACAGCATTAGTTGGCTATGATTCTAAAAACTTTGGTAAACAGGCTTATAAAATAGCTGTTGATATTGATAAAAAAGAGCTAAATAAGATCGGCGTTGAAATAAATTTGCGAATTCATGCTGATGTAAAAGATTTTTTTAAAGAAATCCAGCGGCAGCTAGTTTCGGTTTCAGTTGGCGATTTTAGTCAATGGATTAAACAATGTAATGATTGGAAAAAGAACTATCCGGTAGTTTTGCCGTCTTATGAGAAGGAGAAACCAGTCAATTCTTATTATTTTACTGAAAAGCTATCTCAGGTTACACCTTCTGAGGTAATGGTTTTGGTTGATACTGGTTCTTGTTTTCATGTGGCTTGTCAGGCTTGGAAGATTAAAACCGGGCAACGTTTTCTTACTACTGGGGGTCTTTCTTCGATGGGTTATTGGGCTGCAGTTTTGGGGGTTTGCGAGGCCAACAATCGAAAGAATACGATTGTTATTACCGGTGATGGTAGCTTACAGATGAATTTACAGGAATTAGCAACAATTAAACATTACAATTTTCCGATTAAAGTTATTATTTTCAATAACAACGGTTATCTTTTAATAAGGCATACACAGAAGAACTACATGAATAGTCGTTTTTGCGGTGAAGGGCCGGATAGCGGTGTTTGGTGTCCGGATTCTTTAAGGATAGCCGAGGCCTATGGGATTAAAGGTGTCCGCATAGATTCAGTTAAAGGGCTTAGTGAAAAAATTAAAGAAGTAATTGAATATCCCGGCCCGGTGGTTTGCGATGTAATGACTCCTGAGTGGCAATTACTTATTCCTCGAGTTTCTTCAGAAAAAAAGCCCGATGGAACATTGGTTTCAAAACCCTATGAAGATATGTACCCGTTTTTGAGTAAAAAAGAATTAAAACAAAACATGCTTTTTGAATAATAAAGGACAAATTTTGATTAAGAAAAAAAACGTACTAGTTACTGGTGCTCGTGGATTCATTGGAAAAAATATTGTTGAACATTTCAAAGCTAACCTTTCAAACAATTATACTGTTTTTTCTCCCTATCATAATGAGTTAGAACTGCTTGATTCTCAAGTGGTTATTTCGTTTATTAAGAGTAAATCAATAGATCTTATTATTCATTGTGCTAATATTGGGGGATCACGTAAAACTGCCTACGATCAAGATCGTACTGATGTGGTATATAAAAATTTAGCGATGTTTTTTAATCTAGTCGGTGCAATGAATAAAGACACTCGAATGGTATTTTTTGGTAGCGGCGCAGAGTATGCCAGAGCCTATTATAAGCCCAAGATGAAAGAAGATTATTTCGATGAACACATACCGGAAGATAGCTACGGTTTTTCAAAATACGTATGTTCTAAGTATATAGAAAGTTCTGAGAAAATAGTAAATTTGCGTCTTTTCGGAGTTTTTGGAAAGCACGAAGATTATGAGTTTAAATTTATATCTAATGCTATTGTTAAAAATTTATTAGGTTTACCAATCACCATAAATCAAAATATTTATTTTGATTATTTGTATATAAACGATTTTTTAAAGATAGTTGAGTATTTTATAGATAAAATGCCTAAACAAAAGTTTTATAACGCTGCTAGAGGCCAAACAATTGACTTGGTAACGATAGCTAAAGAAATTAATAAAGTTTCCGAAAAGCAGTCGGAGATAATTGTTAAACATGAAGGTTTGAATACCGAGTATAGTGCCGATAATTCAAGACTTTTAAAAGAAATCGGTAATTTTGACTTTACTCCTTTTGACCAAGCAATAAAGGAGTTGTATCTTTGGTATAAATCTAATTTGAATAAAATTAATAAAGCCAAAATTACCAAAGATGAATATATTAAGTATTGTCACATAGATAGCCAACAGTAATGAATAACCAGAAGTTATTGCGAAAACAAATCCTTAAAAAGGTGAAGGACTTTCAAGTCAAAAGTCCAAAGTCTAAATTTGTTCCCGGCGAAACTTATATTAACTATGCTGGGCGTATTTTTGACCATGAAGAACTCATCAATTCAGTTGATGCTTCTTTAGATTTTTGGTTAACTTCTGGACGATTCGCTTGTGAGTTTGAGAAGGAGTTAGCAAGATTTTTAGGAATTAAACATTGCATGTTAACAAATTCCGGTTCTTCGGCCAATCTTTTAGCTATTTCAGCGTTAAAGTCACCGTTATTAAAGAAACGAAGTTTGAAGGCAGGCGATGAAGTTATTACCACTGCTTGCGGATTCCCGACAACTTTAAATCCAATTTTACAAAATAATCTTGTTCCGGTTTTTGTTGATTTGGAGTTGGGTACCTATAATATTGATGTTACTAAAATAGAGCGAGCAATTTCTAAGAAAACAAAGGCTATTTTTGTTGCTCATACCTTAGGTAACCCGGTTGAACTAGATGCAATTATGAAAATAGTTAAAAAGCATAATTTATTTTTTATCGAAGATAATTGCGACAGTCTAGGTTCTAAATATAATGATAAATATACCGGCAGTTTTGGTCAAATTTCAACTTGTAGTTTTTATGCCAGCCATCATATCACTATGGGAGAGGGCGGAGCGGTTTTAACCAATGACCCTTTACTTCGCAAGATAATTCTTTCTTTACGCGATTGGGGCCGTGATTGTTTTTGTGAACCAGGCCGGGATAATAGTTGTGGTAAGCGGTTTTCTAAAAAGCAGGGTAAGCTCCCCTTAGGGTATGATCACAAGTATATATATTCACATATTGGTTATAATTTAAAAATTACTGATATGCAGGCAGCAATTGGTTTAGCACAACTTAAGAAACTTAAGAACTTTATTTCTATTCGCAGAAAAAACTTTGACTATCTTTATAAAAATTTATCACAATATGATAAGTATATTGCTTTTCCTAAAGTTAGCAATAAGTCTAAGGTTAGCTGGTTTGGATTTCCTGTTTTGATAAAATCTGATGCGCCTTTTAAGCGGATTGAGCTAGTAAGGTACCTAGAGAAAAATAAAATTGCTACTCGTATGTTATTCGGAGGAAATTTAACTAAGCAACCGGCTTATCAAGGCATAAAATATAGAGTTTCCGGAAGCTTAAATAATACTAACTTAGTTATGGACAATCTTTTTTGGATTGGTGTGTACCCAGGCATCACCAAAGATAAGCTTGATTATATAGCAAAAATATTCTCATACTTTTTTAAGAAATTATGAAGCTTTCGGTAATCATAACTTGCTTTAATGAGAAGGCTACTATCCTGGCAGCCATAGAGGAAGCCAGGCAGTTAGATATCGATAAAGAGATAATTGTTATTGATAATTGCTCTAGTGATGGCACGAAACAGATTCTAGAAGGGTTAGGCGATAAAACTTTACAGATTGTATTTCAACCTAAGAATTTTGGTGTCGGGCAATCAGTTAAGCTTGGTGTTGAAATGGCAACCGGCGATTGTTGTTATAGCCCTTGCGCTGATTTAGAGTATAGGATGAATGATGTTTTTAAAATGATTAAAAAAATGGAGCAAAATAATTTAGATGCTGTTTTTGGGTCGCGTATTGCTGATAGAAAGAATATTTCAAAATTAGTAATTATTAAAGAAAGACCATACTATGCCGCAACAATCGTGGCAACGTATCTTATCAATAAGTGGTATGGAAGAAATTTCACGGATATTATTGCTCCGAAGCTTATTAAAGCAGATATTTTTAAAAAACTAGCTATTAGTTCTAACGGCCAAGCTTTTGAGTTTGAGTTAGTCAGCAGGTTGTGTGAAGTTGGTTGTAGAATAGCTGAAGTGCCTATTTATTATAAGCCTCGGTCAGCAAAGCAAGGTAAAACTATTAAGCCTTGGGATTTTATTCCTGCTTTGTTAGCTATGATTAAAGTGAGGCTATCTAGAAAAAATAAATCATGATTCATTCTTCGAGAAAAATCTATCCTTTTTATATTTTAACTGATGTGTTTTTTATCGTTTTAAGTTTTTTTATACCTTACCTGTTAAAGTATGGCTCTTCGCAGATATCCTCTAGTTTAAATATTAAACTGCCGAATTTTGAAGAATATGTAGTGATATTTATACTTTGGGGTTTATTTATAATTATTACCTTAAATCGAAAAGGTTTCTACGCTACTGATCGCTCGCTGAGTATTCCTAAAGAAGCTTTCCGAGTATCAATAAATATTTTATATGTTAGTATTTTTGTGGCCGGATTGATATTTTTTACTAAGTATCAGTTTTTCTCTCGTGAAATATTCTTTAGCAACTTTGTTTTGCTTTGTGTCTTGTTATCTGGATGGAGAGCGCTTAAAAGATTAGTTTTACGAAAGTTAATATCTCAGGGATTCAAAAATGTAAATGTTTTAATTGTCGGCGCTGGAAAGATTGGTGAGAGTATTGCTGCAGAAATTTACAAAAATCCTTATTGGGGATTTAAAATTTCAGGATTTCTTGATGATAGTAAAGTCAAGGCAGTTAGCGACTTACCGATTTTGGGAACCCTGAGTAACTTTATTTCTGTGGCCAAGAAGTACTTTATTGATGAAGTAATTATATCTATTCCTTCGGAAAGGAAAGCTGTTTCAGAACTAATCAAACAGGCCCAGAAGATGAACTTGGGTTTAAGAATCATTCCTGATAGTTTTGAAGAACCGCTTCCGGTGGTAGAGATAACTAATCTTGGGTTAATTCCTTTACTTACTTATAAAGAGAGGAAGCACCATCCGGCAGAGTTTGCTTTAAAGCGGTTATTTGATATTTTAGTGTCTTTAATTTTGCTGATTTTATTGTTACCGGTTTTTTTAATAGTTTCAATATTAATAAAAATAGATTCAAAAGGTCCGGTTTTTTATATTCGTAAGCGCTCTGGTTTTAAAGGGAAAATATTTAGTTTTTATAAATTTCGCTCTATGGGTCAAGACGCCGATAAGCAAAAAGCCGATCTTTTGAGTAAAAATGAATCTAAAGGCAACCTTATTTTTAAGATGAAAAAAGATCCGCGAGTTACTTCGGTAGGTAAGTTTTTGCGCCGCTATAGCCTAGATGAATTACCTCAAATATTTAATGTTTTAAAGGGTGATATGAGTTTGGTTGGGCCGCGGCCTTTTCCGGTAGAAGAAAGCGATAAATTTCAGTATGAACATCTCCAGCGGTTGACGGTGCGCCCGGGAATAACCGGTTTAGCCCAGATTAGAGGCCGTTCAGACCTTTCGGTTTACCGTTGGATTAAATGGGACCTTTGGTATGTGAACAACTGGTCTTTTCGGCTGGATTTTTTGATTCTTTGGTGGACAATTCCAGTAGTTTTAAAAGGAAGAGGAGCCTATTAATCTGCGTAATCTCTGCAAAAGATTTATTTTTTCCAAACCGACCATTTTTTTCGCAATATTTATCTTAGTTTCTAGTTCATTCATGCGTCAGGTGATGAATTTTGTTAAGGCTAATATTGGAGAATTTGGGTTTAGAACTTTAATAAGCTTAATTTTACTAGCTGTCGGATTAGTTTTTGTAGTTTTTGCAATAAAGAAAATACCGAGCTTAGGGAGAGGTTTTTTTCTTGTTGGACTAACAGCTGTTAGTTTATTATTAGTTTGGCAGATAGAGATAGCTGAGGAAAAAATTCATTTATTTGAGTTTGCAGTTTTAGGTTGGCTAGCTTTTAAAGATACTTGGAGTAAAGATAAAAAATCTAAAGGAGTTATTTTAGCTTTAGTTTTTACCTTTGCTGTGGGCGTTCTAGATGAAGGATTTCAGGCGGTACTACCCTATCGTTATTTTCAAGGCTGGGATATTTTTTTGAATTGTTTAGGGGGTCTTTGGGGGGTGCTGTCATTTTTAATTTTCAGAGGCGCAAGATGAGAAAGTCTCTATTTTTCTTTTTGTTCACATTTTTCGTTTTTTCTTTTTCTGTTTTCGCTGATCAGCAATTAGAAATTCATTTTATTGATGTCGGAGAAGGTAATTCCATTTTTATCGAAACGCCCGGCGGCGAAGTAGTCTTAATTGATGCTGGAAATTTAATTAGTGGATTTAAGTTGTCGAAATATCTAAAAAAGAATAAAGTTGAAAAAATAGATCATCTTATCTTTACTCATCCTCATCTTGATCATATTGGCGGCAGTTTTTTCGTAACTCAAGAGTTTCAGATAGAGAATACTTATGATAGCGGAGAGGATTTATTGAATCTGGCTAAAGAGCAAGATGTCTATCGTTGGTATGCGGATTTAGTAAGAGAGGATAGCAGATATCGAGTTTTAACGGCTGGCGATGGACTTTTAACTGGTGAGGTAAGCTTTAAGGTGCTATGGCCTCGGGATCTATCGCTAGGGTCTGATTTTAATATTAATTCTTTAGTGATTATGATAAAATATAAAGATTTTAGATGCCTTTTAATGGCTGATGCGACTATTGAGGCTGAGCGAGAACTTCTTAAAAGAGGAGAAGTTTTGGGAGCCGATATTCTAAAAGTTGGTCATCACGGTTTTCGTGATGCGTCTTCAGAGCAGTTTTTAGGGGCGGTATCAGCTGATGTGGCCATAATTAGTGTTAACAAGGATAATCTTCGCGGTTATCCTTCATTAGAGGTTTTAGAGCGCCTAAAAAAAGAAAAAGCCGTAATTTATCGAACTGATAAAAGTGGAACTATAGTTATTGAAGTAAATTCTAAAGGGGAATTTTTAGTTAAGGAGGAGTTTTGACTGAAAGCCAAAAAATGAAGATAGTAGATATAATCGATAGGATTGCTGTTTTTTTCTTTGCAGTTTTAATATTTTTTCTTCCTATTTCTAATGCTGCGATTGAGTCTTGTTTTGGGTTTATTTACTTATGCTTCATAACCAGATGTTTTTTTAAGCGGCCGACCCTAAGAGCAATAAGAGAGTTTTTTGCCAATAGGGTAAATTTGTCGTTATTGGTTTTTTATTGCATTGCCGGAATATCAATGTTAGCCACAGGGTCTTTAATTGGTAAAAGTTTTAATGCTTGGTTCTTTAAATGGGGTGAGGGATTTTTACTATTTTATTTTGCTCAAGTTTTTATAAAAAAGGAACATATAAAATATTTATTAGTAGTATTTTTCTGTTCTGCTTTTTTGATTTGCATCAATGGCATATATCAAAAAATATTTTATTCTGGTTTTATAAGAAATTTCAACCTGTCCATTTTATCAAGTAATTCCGGAATCGCTGCGGTTAGGTCTACTTTTCTTCATTATAATGATTTTTCTAGTTATCTAACAGTTATATTTTTTTTGACTTTAGGATTTTTTCTTGACGAAAAAAAAATTATTCGAAGATTATTTATTTTTTGTTTATTCTCGGTGCTATTAGTTAATTTGTTATTTACACTTTCGCGAGGAGCTTGGCTAGCTTTAATAGTCGTTAGCTTTTTTTCAATAATTATTTTTTTTAGTAAAAGAAGGATAGCATTATCTTTATTTATTTTGGCCATTCTTGCGGGTACTTTATTCTTAATTCCAGGGTTTAACGGTAGGCTTGTGAGTATTTTCCAAGTTGGCGGTGATGCTGGTAGATTTTTTATATGGAAAACAGCGATGCTTATGTTTAAGGAATCCCCGTTACTAGGAAGAGGCCCAGGGTTATTCATGGATTATATGAATAGCTATCAATATCGAGGTATGAGCGGCCTAGGCTTTGCAAGCCCTCTGTATGCCCATAACTGTTACTTGCAAATTCTGGCTGAAATGGGAATATTTGGATTGTTGTCGTTTTTTTGGTTTTTGGGAGAGTTATTAAAGAAAGGCTATCGTAGGACAAGAAAGAGTGGAGACTTTTTGCTTTTAGGAATATTATTAGCCTTAGTTGCCTTTTTAATTCATTCTTTTTTTGATACCCAATTCTATTCATTAAAGTTATCGATTTTATTTTGGTTGCTTGTTTCGTTTCTTGGAGTGTGTATTACAAAAGAGTCGCCAAAGGTAATTACTAGAAATTAAAGAAATGTTTTTTAAACCGAGAAAGAAAAAAGCATTTGTTATTGGCCTAGATTGTGCTCCGCCGAGACTTCTCTTTGATAAATTTAAAGATGAGCTGCCTAATTTCAAGATGATGCTAGATAAAGGGGTTCATTGTCCTATGCGTTCAGTGCATCCGCCGATTACAATTCCAGCCTGGATGAGCATGTGCTCTGGCTTGGATGTTGGCGAGATTGGCGTTTATGGGTTTAGAACCCGAAAAGATAATTCTTATACAGAATTTGATATCTCTACTTCTAAAAAGTTTTCTCAAATCGATAAGATTTGGGATATTTTAGCAAAATTAAAAAAGAAAAGTGTTCTTGTAGGTGTTCCTCCAAGTTACCCAACTTATCATATTGATGGAGGTATGATTTCGGGATTTATTTGTCCTGACGCAGCCAGTAATTTTACTTATCCTGAAAGCTTAAAGGGTGAAATTGAAGAGTTAGTTGGAGAATATAAACTTGATGTGGTGTTTAGAACCGAAGATCGAGATAAGCTAATAAAATCTGCCTGGGAGATGACCGAGAAGAGATTCAAGGTTATTGAGTACTTAATAAAAAATAAACAGTGGGATTTTTTTATGTTCGTTGAGATTGGCGTAGACAGAATTCAGCATGCTTTTTGGAAATATTATGATCCGTCACACCATCTTTATCAACCTGAGCATAAGTATAAAAACGTCATTTTCGATTACTATAAATTTATTGATCAAAAAGTTGGAAAGATTCTTTCAGTTTTGGATAAAGATACTACTGTTTTTACAGTATCCGATCACGGGGCAAAGTCAATGAAAGGAGTTTTTTGTCTTAATGAATGGCTTATTGATAAAGGTTATTTAGTGTTAAATAAATATCCTGATAAGATAGCCAGCTTCAATCAGCTAGATGTTGATTGGCAAAAAACTCGGGCCTGGGGTTGGGGAGGCCATTGTGGAAGGATTTTTATTAATAAAAAGAACCGCGAAACTCAAGGGTTAGTTAGAGATTCTGAATATGAGAGTTTGCGCGACGGTCTAATTAAGGAGTTAGAAAATGAAACCGATCCTTTAGGTAAACCTTGGAATACGAAAGTTTATAAGCCTAAGGATGTCTATAAAGTGTTAAATGGAACCCCTTCGGACCTTGTGGCTTATTTTGATGACTTAGCATATAGGGGTGCAGGTACCGTAGGGCATAAAAAGATTTTTCTAGAAGAAAACGATACTGGTCCTGACGATGCCGCACATGATTGGCAAGGTGTATTTATTGAGTATAGTCCTTTAAGTAAAAGTGCAGAAGAATTAAACCAAATAAGCATCCTTGATTTCAAAGATAGAGTATTAAAGAGCATGGGAATATGAAATCATTTTTAATTATTAATCCTTTTGGTATCGGTGATGTTTTGTTTTCTACACCGTTGATAAGGAACATTAAGGAAAACTTGCCTGAAAGTAAGATTTTCTACCTTTGCAATCGACGCGCCCAACCGATTCTAGAAAATCACCCCTTAATAGATAAGTGTTTTATCTATGAAAGGGATGAATTCGAAGCCATAAGAAAGAGATCAAAGATAAGCTGGTTTAAAAAAATATTAAGTTTTATATCTGAAATAAAAAAAGAGAAAATTGACGTTGCTTTAGACCTGTCTTTAAATCCGCAATTTGGATTTTTATCTTTTATTGCCGGGATAAAAGAGCGAGTTGGTTATGATTATAAACGGCGGGGTCGATTTTTAACTAAAAAAATTAAGTTTTCCGGCTATAAGGATAAACATGTCATTGAATATTACCTTGATCTTCTAAAATACATTAATTTAGAACCAATTCATCGAAAAACCGAGCTATTTTTGAGTAAAATAGATAAAAACAAGTTAGATCTTTGGCAAAGATATAATTTATCTGAAACTAATTTAAATATAGTTATAGCGCCTTGTGGCGGTGCAAGTTGGGGTTTAGAGGCAGGTTATAAACATTGGAACCTTGAGAAATTTGCTCAGCTAGCCGATAGAAGTATAAGCGAGCTTAAAGCTAGAGTAATCTTAGCCGGCAGTAGACAGGAAAAGGAAGCCATTGAAAAGGTTGAACGGTTAATGAGCAATAAGCCTCAGAAAGCGATCGGTCTAGAACTTGAAGATTTCCTTGCTATCTTAGCCAAAAGTCAGCTGGCAGTAGTCAATGACGGTGGAGTATTGCATATGGCCGTAGCCTTGGGGATTAAAACTGTATCTATCTTTGGTCCGGTCAATGAAGTAGTCTATGGGCCTTACCCGATTGATTCTAGTAAGCATGTTGTGCTTAAGGTTGATATAGGTTGTCGGCCGTGCTATGTAAATTTTCGTTTGCCAGAATGTGTTTATAATAAAAAATGTTTGAACGATCTCGAAGTCAGTGAAGTTTTTAAAGCGGTTAAGTCTTTAATGGATAAAAAATAGTCTGAAGTTAATTTAATAATTTAAGCTAATGGATATTTTTATTATTGGAATATTGTGGGCTGCGGCGACTTTTTTTCTTTTTGGGGTCATTGTTGGGATAGGAATAAGTTTTCTAAATAGGTTTAATTTTTCCTTTATTGGAAACCTATGGTTTTATTTTCTGACCGGCCTTTCCTATATAGCTTATTTAGGCGTAAGAATTATACCCTTGGCTGGTTTGTTGGGATTAATATTGGAGGGGTTGCTTGGCATATCAAGATCTGCAGTTATTTTAGTATATCTTGGCTGCACGATTAATCTTCTGACTTACTTTTTTGCCAAATGGTATATTACTGGAAAAGAAATACCCTCGACCGTCATAAGTTTCATCCCGGTGGTTCTTTTGGTAATTTTTCGTGAAAGTTTTTCATTGAAAATTATTACTTCTTTGGGTGCGGTTTGGCTGAGCTTAGTAATTTCAATTAGCTTTCTGGCAGCTTTAATAAGAACTTTTTTTCGTAAGAAAACTACTGGCCAAAAAAGCCAAATTAAACCTAATAATTCTTTAAAGCCGGAAGTCAACCAGGTTAATAAAAAAGTAGCTTTTATAGGATTAGATGGTTGCGATTGGCAGTTATTAAAGAGATTTATAGATCAAGGTAAATTGCTTACTTTCCGAAGGCTTATTGACGGGGGGGCGTCAGCTAGGCTTAAAACTATTCAGCCGACTCTCTCGCCTTTAATTTGGAACTCTATACTTACTGGCAAATCGCCTTCCGATCACGGTATCGCCCATTGGTATAAAACTAAATTTCCCCTTCTGCCTCCAGTCGTAGGGGATATTGTCCATCCGCGCTATTGCCGTTCGAAGCGGATTATTTTATGGTTAATAAAGAAAAATCTGATTAGAAGAATTCCTTTTTCAACCGAGGATAGAGGAGTTAAGGCCATTTGGAATATATTATCTGATTACGATAAGAGCTCTATTAACGTAGGGTGGATTTTTAGCTGGCCAGCTGAAAAGATTAGGGGGGTTCAGGTAAGTTGGCTTTTTTATCCTTTTGAGGAGGCAGCTCAAGGTTTTAAAAGATTTAGCTCAAGCAAATTGCCTCAAAGAGTCTATCCGGAAAGTCTATTTGCTGATCTTGAGCGTTTCATTGTTAGGCCTTCTGATTTAGCCGATGCTGAGTTACGCAGTATGCATTTTACAACCGAAAGTATTAATCCTGAGAAACTTTATGTTGATAAGTTAAGTCCCTGGGATTATACTAAAGACAAAACTTTTTTACAGGTTAGCAGTTATTTGCTCGACCAAAATAAAGAGTTTGATTTTTTCTCTTTATATCTTTATGGAATTGACGCCGTTTGTCATAATTACTGGCCATTTTCTAAAGATGCAAGCAACAATCAAAAGCATAAAAACGAGCTACTTTCAGTTAGCGACAGCGAAAAATTTAAAAAAGAGGCTGAATCGTTTGATAAATGTATTTTGCGTTATTATGAATATTTAGATAGTGAAATTGCTAAACTTTTAAGTAAGCTTGGTCAAGATTGCAATATAGTCATAGCTTCTGACCACGGATTTAATTTAGACGGTAGTGAACATGAGAATGCCCCCGATGCGGTGTTGATTGCTTATGGACCTTATATCGCTAAGGGTAAAAACTTAAGTTCTCTTTCGATATATGATGTTTTGCCTACGGTTTTATGCTTGTTGGGCTTACCATTGGCAAATGATATGCCGGGCAGGGTAGCTAAGGAGTTGTTTAGCGATCAATTTTTGAATGCTTTTCCTTTTAACTATATTGATAGTTACGAACACACTAGCGATAAGTTAAATGATAGGAGCTTTAAATTGGATGAGGCTAGCCGCAAAGGTATAGAAGAACGCCTTAGGTCCTTAGGTTATATAGATTAATATGAAAATAGCTTTAATTTACAATAAGGATAATAATTCTACTACTGGTATCTATATCGAGAAGGTATTTCAGGAAAATAGAATCAACTATAGTCATTTCTGGACCAAAGATGCGGATAATATTCCAAAACAGTTTGATCTTTACTTGCGAATCGATCACGGCGATTACAAATATGATCTTCCTGAGGATCTCCGTCCGGCCGTATTTTATGTTATCGATACCCATTTAAAAAAGCCTTATAAAAAAATCCGGCGACAAGCAAGACATTACGATGTAGTGTTTTGTTCAGAAAAAACTGGTTTGTTGTCTTTGCGTCGGCAGGTGAGGAATGTTGATTTTCAGCGGCTTCCGCTCTCTTGTGATCCCCAGATTCATAAAAAATTAAACTTACCTAAAAAATATGATATCGGCTTTGTTGGTTCCCAAGCCCGTAAGTTTCCTCGCGGACGCCTGATAGATGTTTTGAGAGAGAAGTACCCGAATAGTTATATCAAGGGGGCAAAGTTTAAACAGATGAGTGAGATCTATAGCTCTTCTAAAATTGGCTTTAACTATGCTATTGCTAACGGTGTTAATATGCGTAATTTTGAGATAATGTCTTGTGGTTGTTTTTTGTTGACGAATCGGATAAAAGATAACGGCTTTTACGAACTATTTGAAGAAGGAAAGCACCTTGTTACCTATAGCAATGAAAAAGAACTTTTGCGATTAATTGAGTATTATTTACATAATGATAGCGAGCGAGAGCGTATTGCTCAGGCCGGGTTTGAGCTGGTGACTGAAAGACACACTTATTATCATCGGGTTCAAACCTTGTTTAATTATCTTGCTTTTAAATGGGGCGGAAAATTTAATCAGTTGAGGATATAGGACATATATGAGTAAATGTGTTGCCAATACATTATAAATTGGTTAATATAAGGAATTTAATCCCTCGCAGAAATACCCGGGCTTTAGCCCGAGGGATGAATGCTCTTTTAGGATTTCTGCTCGGGAGGAAGCCCCCGGCCTTTTAGTCCGGGGAGTCTTCACAAATAAAAGAGAGGTAATTTATGAAAGAACGCATAGAACATAAAGGTGAACTTTTAGGCCTTATTATAAGAGGAGACTATAATCCTTCTCAGACTGAGTTTTTTACACCTAATGAATTTAAGCAACAGGTTGGATATATATTTTACGATACCGGTCAGGAGGTGGCAGCTCATATTCATCATAATATGCCGCGTAGCCTTGAGGGTACTTCTGAAGTTTTAATTCTTAAAACCGGCCATGCCCGGATTGATTTTTATTCTCAAGATAAACAATATTTAGAAAGCCGGGAGATATTTCCCGGTGATATTATTATTTTAGTTTTTGGTGGGCATGGTATTCATTTTTATGAACCAAGTTTACTTCTGGAAATAAAACAAGGTCCTTATATCGGAGTTCAGGAAAAGGAAAGGTTTCCCTCGGCTTACCCAGAGCAAGAAAAGCTAAAGAAGGATGGTGAACCATTATCCCCGTAAATGAACCATTGCTGCCGGGCAATGAATTAAAGTACGTTTCCGAGTGTCTTAAGACTAATTGGATTTCTTCTTCTGGCAGTTTTCTTGAGCGTTTCGAATCCGAATGGGCAAAGTATTGCGGTCAAAAATATGGTATTGCTGTTTGTAACGGAACGGTTGCTTTAGAGTTAGCTGTAGATGCTTGCAATTTTCCTAAGGGAAGTGAAATAATTCTACCTAGTTTTACTATTATTTCTTGCGTCCAGGCGGTTACTAAAGCTGGTTGTAAGCCAGTGCTTGTTGATTGTGATTCGGAAACTTACTGTATGCAAGTAAGCCGGATAGAAGCAAAAATTACTGACCGGACCGTGGCAATTATGCCGGTACATATGTACGGACATCCAGTTGAAATGAAGCCAATAATGGACATTGCTCAGAAACACGGTCTTGTTGTTATTGAAGATGTGGCTCAGACCCAGGGAGGTGAATATCGAGGAAAAAAATGCGGTAGTTTTGGTAAGCTTTCCTGTTTTTCATTCTATGCAAATAAAAATATAACTACTGGCGAAGGAGGTATGGTTTTAACCTCTGATACTGTAATTGCTCAACGTTTGCGTAAGCTCAAAAATCTTTGTTTTTTAAAATCACCAAGATTTTTGCATTACCGGCTAGGCTATAACTATCGAATGACTAATATCCAAGCTGCTTTAGGCTTAGCCCAATTAGAGAATATCGATAGGTTCATTGAACGTAAAATTGACATGGCCAAAAAGTATTCGCAGGCCTTAGTAAATTTACCGCTTCAATTACCTATGGAGCATAAATGGGCCAAGAATGTTATTTGGATGTATAATGTGCTCCTTAAGGAAGATAAACAAAGCCAGGAGTTTTTTGAAAAAGACTGGAAAAATATAAGTCCAGAAGAGTATTTTAGATGGCCGGCATACAAGCTAATGAAAGTTTTAGAGCAGGCTGGAGTACAAACTCGTCCCTTTTTTATTGGAATGCATGAGCAGCCTGTGTTTCATGAGCAGGGGCTGTTTAAGGGTGAGAGATACCCGGTTACTGAAAAAATTGCTCGTTCTGGTTTTTATCTTCCTAGTGGCCAAGCGATAACTGATTTTCAGATAGATGAAGTTTCGCGAGCTTTAAAGGAGATATTTAATGAATAAACATTTATCACTTTCAGTAATTTTGCCTACTTACGATGAGGCTGAAAATATAAGACCTTTGATAGAAAGCATAGCTGAGGCCACTGAGCATCTTCAGGAAATAATAGTTGTTGATGATGATTCTCCTGATGGGACGGCTGATGTTGTTGAAGATATGATCGAAAGCGGAAAATACCCTTTTCTAAAACTGGAAAGAAGGCTTAAAAACCCTAGCTTAAGAAATAGTATTTGGAGAGGCATAGAGCTAGCTAGCGGAGATACTGTTGGCTGGATGGATTGCGATTTTTCCATGCCACCTAGATACTTTCCGGTACTTCTATCTTTAGTAAATGCAGATTATGATATAGCTTTAGGTTCTCGTTTTGTTTTAGGGGGTACTTGGAGAGAAGAAACTTTGGAGGATTCAGATACGATTTTAGCGGCTTCAGGTAGCAGGCTGATGAATTTTTTTATTCAGATTTTTCTTGACCACAGAGTTAGGGATTATACCAGTGGTTTTGTAGTTGCCCGGCGCGATATTTTTAAACGGATTAAATTAAGGGGTGATTATGGTGAGTATTTCATTGATTTTATATATCGGGCCTTAAAGTTAAGGTATCGGGTGGTTGAAATTCCCTATGTTTGGGCTTCCAGAAGAAGGGGATATTCTAAAACAGGTAATAACCTTAAGGATTATTTTAAGCGAGGAAGAAAGTATATAGCTACAGTCTTGCGTTTGTTGCTTACGCGAAATTATGAATATTAAAAAAAATATGAAACCTAAAGTTTTATTAATTAGTCCTCCTTTTGAGCATGAAGAAGAGTCAGTAGGCAAAACTAAAAGCATTATAAAGGTGTTAAATATTGTGCCGCCTTTAGGGATTGCTTATATTGCTGCGGTTTTAGAAAGAATCGGGATAGAAGTAAAAATAGTCGATTGTGCTACCGGAATTTCTTTCGACAGTCTTTTTAATAGCATAAAAATAGAATCTCCGGATGTAGTTGGTCTCACAGTTACTACTCCGGCATTTCTCAAAGCCAAAAAGGTAGCAGCTTTTGTCCGAAAAAATCTTCCTCAAGCAAAGATTTTGATCGGAGGCGCTCAGGTAACAGCTTTACCTAAAGAGACCCTAGAGACCGGTCTTTTTGATATTGGAATAATCGGTGAGGGAGAGTTAATTATTGAGCAGTTATTTAAAAATTATAAAAATGAAGGATTTGAGAATTTAAAAGAAGTTCCTGGTATTATTTATAGAGATGATCAAGGCATTCATCAAAATGAAAAACAGGCTTTTGTTGAGGATTTAGATTCTTTACCACTCCCGGCAAGGCATCTTTTGCCACATCCTAAATTTTATCGTCCTACTCCAGCTTCTTGTCGTAAAGTCCCTTATGTTGTGATTATGACTTCTCGTGGTTGTCCTTCAAAATGTACTTTTTGTGATCGAAAAATATTCGGTGAACGCTGCCGGATGAGAAGTGTAGCTAATATTTTTGAAGAGATAGAAGAGGTAGTATCAAAATATGGAGTAAAAGAGATAAGGTTTTTTGATGATACTTTTACTTTGGATAAAAAAAGAGTTTATAAAATTTGCGATGAATTTGAAAAGCGAAAACTTAAGCTTGCTTGGACCTGTCTTACCAAAGCAGCCTGCGTGGATGGTCCGCTACTAAAGCGAATGAGGCAGGTTGGTTGTTGGCAAGTTTTATATGGTTTTGAATCTGGTGATGACCGAGTCCTCAAACTGCTTAAAAAAGGCAATACTGTAGAGTTGAACAAAAGAGCAGTTCGTTTGACTAAAGAAGCTGGCCTTGAAGTGAGAGGGGATTTTATCGTTGGAACCCCTGGTGAAACTTGGGAGAGTTTAGAGAGAACCGTGCGTTTTGCTATAGATATGGATTTAGATTACGCCCATTTTAATAAATTCATACCTTTTCCGGGAACAGAATTGTACCAGAATCTTAGGCAGCAGGGATATTCTTTTGATTTTTCTAAGAGTACTATATTAGACCACACTCAAATTCATTATGTTAATGAAGGTATGACTGCGGAGGGGTTTTCTCGATTTTTAGATAAAGCTAATAAAAGGTTTTACTTAAGATGGAAATATATATTAAAAAGACTATTTTCTATCCGAACTTTTCACCAGTTAAAAGGCCAAATAAACGGATTTTTTGCTATTTTTGAGATTTAAAATGAAAAAAGACGTTGTTTTAATTTTACTTTGTTTTTTTGCAGTGGTAATCCTATTTACTAATTTAGGAGGCACCTATCTTTGGCAAGATGAAGCCACAACCGCAGTTTTAGGTAGGAACACGTTAAACTTTGGAATCCCTAAGGCTTTTGATGGAAAAAATCTTATTCTCAACATCTATGAAGATCCTTGTGTCGATAAGGGTTGGAAGTATGCTCCCTGGCTTCAATTTTATCTTGTGGCTGGATCATTTTGGTTATTAGGAGAAACCACCTTTGCTGCTCGCTTGCCTTTTGCTATATTTGGCGTTGGTGCTTTACTGTTGTGCTTTTTATTGGCCGAGCGGCTGTTTAAAAATAGATTAGTTTCAAGAATTGCTTGCGCCTTCATGGCTTTTTCCAGTATTTTTTTCCTCTATATGCGTCAAGCCAGGTGGTATCCACTTACCACTTTTTTCACCCTTTGGCTGCTAGTTTCGTACTTAGATTTAGTCAAAAGTAAGAAGAAAGCTATTTTAGGTTTTGTGCTTAGCGCTGTATTACTTTTTCACTCTAATTACGGAATTTTCTTTTCCGTATTCTTAGGTCTAGCTTCTCATTTCTTTATTTTTAACAGAAGTAACATTAAGGCGATTGGGATAAAAAAGATAGTATTTTGTCTTTTTATGATTACCATATTAACTTTACCTTCTTTATTGTATCTTGGTAGTGTGGAGTATAGCGGAAAGATAACCTTCGAGCGGACAGAGGACCATTTAGAATTCTATTTTCGTTCACTTAATAAGTATATTTTTCCTGTAGGATTTTTATTCTTCAGTTTAACTTTTTTTAGCTTCTTTAGGAAAAAAGTTTTTCCAATATTGGGCAAACCGTTAGATAAGCAAAACCTTTGGCTTTTGATTTGTGTATTTATTTCTACTATTTGTTTTCTTCTTTTGGCCGATGAGAGGCAATTAAGATATCTCGTGCATTTATTGCCAATTTTTTCTATTATCCTAGGAGTTTTAATTGTCGGATGGTTAAAGATAAATAAAATAGCTGCGGTTTTACTTTTTGTTATTATTTGTTTTACAAATATATTTAATCGGGGAAGTTTCTCTCATAATAAACTATCGATTCATCCGGTTAATATAGTTTATGAATTAACCCATGATTATGACGGTCCGGTAGAAGGAATAGTAAAGTTTTTAAATCGCCAGGCAAAGCCAACAGATACGGTTAAGCTAATTTATGGTGATTATGCTACGATTTTTTATACTGATCTTCGTGTCGACAATAGTTGCTTTAAGTGTAAAACCTTTCCAGAATGGATTGTTATCAGAGATGGTTGGTTTCCTTTGAAGAATTTAGACAAAGATTATCTTAGAGAGATAAATGAGAGATATCAAAAAATAATACTGGATTATCCTGACATAATGTGGGAGAATCGGCCCGACCCTGGTTATCATAAATTCAAAACAGTATCAGATTGGCCGCCGGTTGTAATATATAAGAAAAAATGAGCTGCGACATTATTATTCCGGTTTGGAATCTGATTGATTTTACAAGAGATTGTATAGAGAGCGTATTGAGCCAGACAGAATACCCTTTTCATTTGATTGTTATTGATAACGGCAGCGATAGTGAAACTAAAGAATATTTATTCAAGTTGGCTCAACAAAGAAAGAACGAAATTACCCTGATTAGAAATGAAAATAATCTAGGATTTATTAAAGCAACTAATCAGGGAATAAGAGCCTCTAAGGCCCCTTATTTATGTCTTTTAAATAACGATACAATAGTCACTAAGGGTTGGCTTAGAGAAATGGTTAAATTGGCAACTAGCAGAGAAGATATAGGCATAGTCAATCCTAGTAGTAATACTTTAGGTTGTAATCCAAAGCGCGGAGATTCTTTGGAGTCGTTTGCCGAGGAGCGGAAATCTTACTCGGGAGAATATTCTGAACTAGCCTGGGCAACTGGATTTTGTATGTTGATTAAACGTAAAATTATTGAAGAGGTAGGGTTGCTTGATGAAGTATATGGAATGGGTAATTTCGAAGACGCTGATTTTTGCAAAAGAGCTCAAAAACAAGGTTATCTATCTGTTTGCGCCAAGGCTGCCTATGTTCATCATCAAGAAAGACGTTCATTTATAAGATTTAAGAAATTCAACCAGAACTTTGAGGACAATAAACAGACCTTCTATGCTAAATGGGGAAGCTTAAAGCGCATACTTTATGTTTTGAATAAAGAAGACCATCTTTATATAGAAAGAATAGGAGCCGAAGCTTTAAAATTGGCCCGTGAGGGAAATATTGTTTGGATTTTTTCAAAAGGCAGAGATAAGTTAGAGATTAGAAAGCACTCTAATATTTATGTCTATAATCGCCCAAAGCCTTTTTTTAATTTAACTAATTTTTTGATTATTTTGAAACGTAAGAAGAAATTTGATAAGATATACGTAAATAGCAAGAGTTATGCTAAAAGGTTAAACAGTTTTAAATATATTCATAAAGCAGAGGTGATCTGCGCAGAATAAGGCCTTATATTTTAAAAGAGCATACAAAGAAGCCTTTAAGGGAGAAAAAAATGAAGAGAATTGGAATTATCGGTTGTGGACATTGGGGCCCGAATTATCTGCGTAATTTTAGTCAGTTAGAAGATTCATCAGTATTAGTTTGTTGTGACTTATCAAAAGATAATTTAGATAAGGTTAAGAAACACTACAGATCGATAGAGGTTGTTGAAGATTACAAGGATGTGCTTAGGGACAAGCGTATTGATGCGGTTGTCATTGCTACTCCTGCTCGAACTCATTATAAAATCGCTAAAGATGCACTTTCAGCCGGTAAGCATATTTTATTAGAAAAGCCAATGGCTTTAAACTATGCAGATTGTAAAAAGTTGGTCAATTTGGCAAAAGAAAAGAAAAGAATCCTTATGGTTGGTCACACTTTTTTGTTTAATCCGGCTGTAAGAAAGTTGAAGGATTATATAAAAAAAGGTGCTGTGGGAAAGATTTATTATTTGCATGCAACCAGGACACATTTAGGTTTAGTCCGTAACGATGTAAATGTGAGTTGGGATTTAGTACCACATGATATATCTATATTTTCTTATTTATTAGGAGAAATGCCGATTAGTGTTTCAGCTTTGGGCGGATCCTTTTTGAGAAGTCCGAAACAAGATGTAGTGTTTATTAATTTAATTTACCCGAAGGGTATAATTGCTAATATTCATGCTAGCTGGGCCGATTCCAATAAGGTTAGAGAAATTCAGGTAATCGGCAGTCGGGCCAGAGTGGTTTTTGATGATTTAAATAGTATGGAAAAGATAAAACTGTACAAGAAAGGAATATCTGTAGATAAGTCATATGCCAATTTTGGTGAATTCCAATTACTTTTAAGAGACGGCGATATTCTTAGTCCCAAAATTGGTCCCGAGGAACCGCTACGACTTCAATGCCAACATTTTTTAAACTGTCTTAAAAACGGAAAGAAGCCATTTGTTGATGGAGAAGACGGTGCGAGTGTTGTTAAGATAATGAATGCAATAAATAAATCTTTAGTATTGGGAGCTAGGGTGGTTAAAGTATGAAAACGAAGAATTTCTTAATTGGAAAAAATTCTAAAATTGATAAATCGGTAATCTTAGGTGAGAAAACAGGCAGGAAAATTAAGATTTCAAAGACGATTATCGGAAAAGATGCAAGGGTAAGGTCAAATACGGTTATTTATTCAAATACTAAGATTGGCGATGGATTGGAGACAGGGCACAATGTTGTGATTCGCGAACAAAACAAAATCGGCAATAATTTAAGTATTTGGAATAACTCTACCATTGATTATGGATGTGAAATTGGCAATAATGTTAAGATCCACGCCAATACTTATGTAGCTCAGTTTACTGTCATTGAAGATGATGTTTTTCTAGCTCCCGGGGTAATGATTGCAAATGATCCTCATCCTATCTGTACAAAATGCATGAAAGGCCCATTAATAAAAAAAGGGGCACGGATCGGGGTGAATGTTACGCTTTTACCTAATATTGTAATTGGGGAAAATTCTTTAGTTGGAGCCGGCAGCGTTGTCACTAAGGATGTTGCGGCTAACGTGGTAGTTTTTGGCTCACCGGCAAAAGTAGGCGGAAGAATTAAAGATTTAAAGTGCAAAGCAAGAATAAAGGATAGAGCCTATGAGTAATAATAAGATGAACGTTCCTTTTGTGGATTTACAGATTCAATATCGTAAGTTGAGCAAGGAAATCAATCAACGGTTAATTGAAACAGTTGAAAGCGGTTCTTTTATTTTAGGTGAAAGTGTTCAAAAGTTTGAGCAGGAATTTGCTAATTATTGTGGCGCAAAACATGCTGTAGGTATTGCTTCGGGAACTGCTGCTTTATTTTTGTCTCTAAAAAGCTTAGGAGTCGGCAGGGGAGATGAAGTAATTACTCCGGCAAATACATTTATTGCAACAGCCTTAGCTATTTATTATACCGGAGCAAAGATTATCTTAGTAGACATAGATGAAGAAACCTATAATTTAGATATAAAAAAGACAGAAGCGGTAATAAATAGCAAAACCAAAGCTATCCTACCAGTGCATCTTTATGGTCAACCGATAGATTTAGAGCCTTTACTTGCTTTAGCTAAGAAACACAACTTAATAGTTGTTGAGGATGCTTGCCAGGCTCACGGTGCTGAATATAAAGGCAAAAAGGTGGGAGGATTCGGTAACGCTGCAGCCTTTAGCTTTTATCCTGGTAAAAATTTAGGTGCTTTTGGTGATGCCGGTATAGTAGTGACTAACGATGAAAAGGTTAAAGATGAATTGATCATGTTGAGAAACTATGGCCAGAAACAAAAGTATCATCATTTAGTAAAAGGGTATAATTCTCGTTTAGATACAATTCAGGCAGAAATATTGAGAGTTAAGCTTGGCTATTTAGACCAATGTAATGAAGAGCGAAGAAAAAGTGCTCAAGTTTATAAAACCTTGCTTCAAAGCATCAGTGACCGTATCTTAATTCCTAAAGAAATGTCATCAGTAAAACATGTTTGGCATCTTTATGTAATTAGGGCAGAAAAAAGAGATGACTTACAGGAATATCTTAAAAAGGCAGGGATTAGTACCGGTATACATTATCCTATTCCGATTCATTTGCAGCCGGCTTTTTCTGATTTAGATTATAAGAAGGGAGACCTTCCTGTTACAGAAAAGACTGCTGATCAGATTCTTTCTTTGCCGATGTACCCAGGGTTAAAAGAAGAGCAAATTGAATATGTTGTGAAAAAAATAAGTGATTTTTTGCAGTAAGCAACCTAGTTGATAAATGAAGCTATTTTTTAAATCTTGGCAGAAAAAAAGTAAAAAGAAGAGAATTCTTTTTGCTGGAGTCTGCCATGCTAATTTCATACAGTTTAGGCCAATTTATGAGATCCTTAAGCAGGATCCAAGAGTTGAAATTTTATTCTCTGGTATGTATCAAAGTAAAGACCGGCCGCGTGAACTCTATAAACCTTTTAATATAGATAAGAAATTCATCATAAGAGAAAAGTTCGCAAAAACTTTGAGTTTTGACATCTATATTAGCCCAGATTATCACATGATTGACAATAACTATTCTTCAACTATTCAGTTTTTTCACACCACTTCTTTTAGAAATTTCTCAGTTAGTGAAGAGGCAAAAAGCTTTGATCAGATTTTTTTAATTGGGCCGTACATGAAGCGTAAGTTTATCGAGGCAGGTATTTTTGAAGTTGATGATCCGAGATTAAAAGAAGTAGGCATGCCGCAAACAGATGCTCTTTTAGATAATATCGACACTGGTTTGTCTGAGAGACTTGGCTTAGATAAGAGTCTTCCGACTATACTTTACGCTCCAGTCTGGGCGCCGATAGAGAGCTTTCTTGAAGATGTTCAAACAACACTTAAAACTTTAACCTCAATTAAGGCTAATCTTCTTCTTAAGTTGCACGATAAATTTTATTATCAACAGGTAAATAAAATTAGATGGCGGGAGTTTTTGAATTTGGTGCTAAGCGAGAATAAGAATGTACATTTAATAGATGATTTTGATATTATACCTTACATGAAAATTAGTGATTTGCTTGTCAGCGACGTTAGTGCTGTTGTACATCAGTTTTCTATATTAGATAAGCCAATAGTATGCATGAAGGTAGATGTTGATGAGTTTAAAAAGTTCTGGCCAGGGCTTGATCATAAAGCCTATTTAGATCGCGCGGTAATAGAAGCTTCTCAAGGAGAGGCTTTAAAAGAGGCAGTTTTGGGAGAACTTGCTAATCCTGGCAATTTGAGTCAAAAACGGATAGCCATGAGTAAAGAGTATTTTTATAATATTGGGTTTTCTGCAAAATGCGCAGTTTCGCAAATTTATCAGTCTTTTAATCTAAAGAATACAGATGAATAAAAAGCCGCTTTCCTCAAAAAATAGTTTCTTAGTTAAACTGAAAGTCAGCCAAGAAATCCTTATGGATGCCGAGCAAATAGCTATAGGTGGGTACGCTCCAGTTGATGGTTTTATGGGAAAGGCTGACTTTGAATCAGTTTTGAATAATATGCGCCTTGTAAAAGGTGATGTTTGGACTTTGCCAATAGTGTTAGATATAAGTAAAAAAGAAGCAGCATCAATTAAAATCGGGGATGAAATATTGCTTGGTGACGGCCAGGATCAGGAAAATTTTCTTTTTTCTGTGGAAGATATTTATGAACATGATAAATCTTTGTATTGCGATAAGGTTTATGGTACTAAAGATGTAGCTCATTCAGGAGTAGCAAAGGTGCTTAAGATGGGAGAGGTCCTTGTAGGGGGCCGGGTTATATCGGTTTTAAATAATTTTGATTTTGATATGCGTAAATTCACCATGACCCCGAAAGAGACAAAAGCCCAGTTTGAAAAAAATAATTGGAAAACGGTTGTTGCTTTTCATACCCGGAATGTGGTGCACAGAGCCCATGAGTATCTTCAGCGCTGTGCTATGGAATATGCCGATGGAATTTTGATCCATCCTGCGGTTGGCTTTACAAAACCCGGTGATTTCAAGAAAGAGCTTATAATAAAGGGCTATCAAAGTTTAATTGATAACTATTATCCAAAAAATAAAGCTCTTCTCTCGGCTTTGGGCATAGGCATGAAATTTGCCGGGCCAAGAGAAGCTGTATTTCATGCCTTGGTGCGGAAAAATTATGGTTGTACACATATAATTATTGGTAGAGATCATGCTGGCGTAGGCGGATACTATGAGAAGTATGCCGGACATAAGATATTTTCTAGTTTGCCATCTTTGGGCATAACCCCTTTATTATTTAAGGGACCGTTTTATTGCAATAAATGTGAAGCTATGGCTACCGAAAGCACCTGCTCGCATGATGAGTCTTATAGGTCAGAAGTCAGCGGAACATTAGCTCGTAAATTCATAAAGGAAAAGAAAAAGCTCCCTAAGTGGCTGATGCGTCCTGAAATCGCAAACTTGCTTGAAGACCTCGGTGAAAGCGTTTTTTCTTAAAACTTAAATAAGGAGTAAACAAGATGTTAATAATTTCACAACATGCAAGATTGTTGCATATTCCTTTTCCTGATACTGCTGTATTTAGGGTAAATGTTGCTTGGATTAAAAGTCAGGAAGAGTTATTCAGCTTACTAAAGCAAATTAAGAATGATGTATTTTTGGATTTTCCTGAAGGGCGATTCAAACCGCCGATCCCTATTTTAGGTTTAGACGATTTATTGGGAGCCATGGATAGGTTTGACAATATAAAATATTTTGGGGTGACCAATGTGACAGCAGCCGAACAAATTATTGAAATGAGAAAGAAAGTTCCTCAGAGAGTAATATTAATACCTAAGGTGGAGTCAAGAGAAGGAATAGACAATTTAGAAAAGATACTTGGCCAGCTAGAAAAGGGTGAAAAATTTATAATGCTAGATAAAGAGGATCTATATACTGATTTAAAGGAGCATAAGGAATTATTTGAACAATATGTTCAGTTGGTAAAAGATAAATGCAGGAAAAATAATATTAGCGTGCTTGAGTTGCAAGGTGTGATATTTGCAGCGAATGAAGACTTATAAGAGGATTATGGAATGTCGGATATATCCGTAGTTATCGTTACCGAGAATGCTCAAGACACTATCAAAGACTGTCTTGATTCAGCAAGCTGGGCTGATGAAATTGTTGTTGCAGATGCTGAAAGCAGTGACCAAACAATTGAGATTGTTACTAAATATACAGATAGAATAGTCAAGATCGACCCACAGCTTAATTCTGGACAGCGGTGGAATCAAGCTATAGCCGCAGCAAGTAAAAATTGGATATTTTTGCTTGAATCCGACAAAAGAATACCGTTGGCTCTAAGGCTTGAATTAGAAAAGAGAGTTAAAGAAAATAAGTTAAAGGATGCAGATGGGTATTTAATTAATACAAGAAATTATTTTTTGAACCATTGGGTTAAGACGGCCGGTTTTTATCCCGATCGTAAATTATATATTTTTAGAAAAGGTATGGCTAAATTCCAAGAGCGACAACGTGGCTGTATTGTTTTTGAAGGCAAGATTGATAATCTAAACGGGTATATTGAACATTACGTTTATAGATCTTTAGAACAGTGTTTTTCTAAAGTAAATAAAGAGTCAGATAATTTGGCAGAAGAATTTTTTGGCCAGGGGTTAATTTTTAAAAAGCGGTTTGTAATCACAAAACCCTTGAGAACATTTAAAAAACAATACTTTCGTCATCGGGGCTCAAAGCAAGGGATGGCAGGGTTGTTGATTTCTCTTGTCGCTGCTTTTGAATGTTTTTTTGTCTATATAAAGGTGTGGGCAATTAGGAGATAGAGTGAAAACAAGGTTGAGTTTTTCAGCGGTTATAATCACTAAGAATGCAGAGGCTAAGATAAGAAATTGCCTCGAGAGTATAAAATGGGCAGATCAGGTGGTAGTGGTTGATGGATTCTCGACCGATTCGACGGTCGATATTTGTAAAGAGTATGGCGCTAAGATCGTTCAAAGAAAATTCGAAGGTTTTGATAAAGAAAGAAACGCCGGCATTGAACATGCTTCTGGAGATTGGATTCTTCAGTTAGACGCTGATGAGGTAGTGAGCGAAGATATGCGCAAGGCTGTAAAGGAAGTGCTTAGTGGTGATGAAAAATATAATGCCTATAAATTTCGCAGGCAGAATTTCTTTTTAGGTAAAGCCATGCGGTATGGAGGATGGTACCACTACTCTGCTCATTTTTTAAGGAAAGGCAAGGCTCATTATGAAGGCAGCATTCATGAAACTCTTGTTGTTGATGGTCCGATTGGTAAGTTGGAGGCAGCAGTAGAGCATTATCCTTTTGACAATATATCGGATTTCATCAGGCGTCAAAACAGATACACTAACCTTCAGTCACAAAGGATGCTCGATGATTTAGGCATTAAAGATGATAAATTTATAAAAAAGAATCTTTTAAAACGAATGCGTAAGGTATTTTGGAAGACTTACATAAAGAAAAAAGGGTTCAAGGAAGGAATGCATGGTTTAGTATTCAGTATTCTTTTTGTTTGGGTGGAATTTATTAAATGGGCAAAGTATTGGGAACTAGTCAGTAAAAAGTGAAAAAAGTTTTATTCATTCGTTCAGACAGATTGGGAGAGTTTTTATTGAGCCTCCCAGCAATTAAACTTTTCAAACTTAATTATCCTCAAAGTGATGTTTACCTTTTGGCTCAAAAAACTAATATTGAGCTAACCAAGGATGTCGACTTCATCGATTATTTTTTAGAATATAAAGAAAATAGCTTTTCTGGCTTTAAAGGAGTTTTTCGTTTAGCAGCCTGCTTAAGAAAAGAAAAAATAGACTGTTTAGTGGCTATGAACCCTAAAAAGGAGTTTCATCTAGCTGCTAAGCTAGCCGGTATACCTTTACGGGTTGGCTATGATCGAAAGTGGGGCTGGTGTTTAAATAAAAAAATTAAAGATAAAAAGTATTTGGAAGAGAAACACGAGGTTGAATATAATATAGAATTAGTAAGGTTGATTTGTGGGGATTTGCCAGCGCTCGAAGTTGATCTTAAGGTCGACGGGCAAGAGTCACTAGATTTTTTAAAAGAAGATTTAGATATCTCAAGTTCTTATTTAATAGTTCATCCATTTACTTCTAATCCCTTAAAGAAGGTTTATTTTGAGTTCTGGCGAAGCTTAATAAGACGGTTAAAAGAAAAAGGCTTTGAAAATATTGTACTTATTGGCGCAACCAGCGAAAAAGAAGAGGCTAAGGAATTAGCAGCTGAGCTGGGAATTATTGACTTAGTTGGAACTATGAGCTTGCGTAATCTAGCTGCTTTTATGAAATATAACTGCTCAGCCTTTGTTGGGTTAGATTCGGGGCCAATGCATTTAGCCAGTTTATTCAAAATTCCGGTGGTAAGCTTATTTACCACTTCAAATCCTAAACGTTGGGGTCCCTGGAAAACCAAGTCTTTGGTTTTTGAGCTAAAACCAAAAGAGGATTTTTCTAATCAAGTTACTGAGGCAGTAAATTTTATCCTTAAACAATAATTTTAATTATGGATAGTTTATTCAATATCCCTAAAGTCTACACAGTTTTAGAACTTAATAATACTGTTCGTTCGGCTATTAAAGATAAGTTTCCTGAACAGGTTTGGGTTTGTGGTGAAATTCAAGGATTGCGTCCTGATCGCGGCAAAAGACACACTTACTTTGAATTAGTTCAAAAGGGTTCTGAAGTTGAAGGAATTGTAGCTAAAGTTAAGGTTGCTCTTTTTGCCGGGCGTAAACCAGTGATTGATCGGAGAATTCAAGAAACCAAAGGAGCTTTTGAACTCAAGAACGATATTGAGGTAAAGTTTTTATGTGAAGTTAGTCTACATGCTCCGACTGGTCAATATAGCATTGTAATTGTTGACATTGATACGGTTTATACTTTAGGTAAGGTTGCCCAGAATAGATTAAAAATAATTGAAGAGTTAAAGCAAAAGGGGGCTTTTGAGAAGAATAAGCTACACCAATTGCCGCTTTTGCCTTTGAAGGTCGGCTTGATCACTGCTTATGATTCAGCTGCTTATCATGATTTTACCAATGAATTAAGCTTAAGCGGCTTTGCTTTTAAGGTTTTAGCTATTAACTGTCATATGCAGGGCGCCTTAGTCGAGGCTGATTTGCTCAAAGGGTTAGATTTCTTTAACAAATTGAGCCCTAGTGAGTTAGACGTTGTTATTGTTACCCGAGGTGGTGGCTCAGTAGCTGATTTGAGCTATTTTGATAATAAAAAGATTGCTGAGGCCATAGCTGATTTAAATTTTCCGGTTATTTCGGCTATCGGGCATCAGATAAACACTACGATTACTGATATGGTTGCTCATACTTTTTGTAAAACTCCGACTAAGGCTGCTCAGGTTTTAGTTGAAAAGATGCAGGAGCTTTCACAAAAGCTGGATAATTTAGAAAAGGATATCTTAACTAAAGGAGAAAGTTTAGTTGAAAGCGCTAAGAGTCAGCTTCAAAACGTAGCCATTAGTATTGACTCGATTGTTTCGCGTTATTTTGTGGTTCATCGTGAAGATATTTTAGAAAAGATGCATTCGATAGCAGCAATTTTAAGAGTTAGTTTAGCTCAGCAAAATGAATTTTTAAAGAGTACTGTTTTGACTCTTAAGACAGCCTTGCCCAATGTTTTTAGAAGTCTTTTTGAGCAGTTGAGCCATTTAGAAGAGAAGGTGAGCATATTAGATCCGAAACAGGTCTTGCGGCGCGGTTATTCCTTAACTTATAAGAATGGGCAGATATTTAAGTCAATTAAAGATGTTGAGGTTGGTGATCGGGTTACTACAGTTCTTTATGATGGTAAAATAGATTCTGAAGTTAAGAAAAAGGAGAAAACAAATGAGTAAAAAACCCACCAAGTATCGCGAAGCCATAGTTGAGCTACAGGCTATCCTTAATGGTCTTGAATCTGAGCAGATCGATGTCGATGAAGTTTCACAAAAGGTAAAGCGAGCAGTTGAGCTGATTAAGCTATGCCGGGAAAGAATTGAAAGTACTGAATTAGAGGTTAGAAAGATAGTAAAAGAGTTCGAAAAGGATCCGGCGAAGTAGATATTTAATCTACTTGACCTAATTTGAAGCTTTTGTTATAATACCTTCCTACGGTGGCTTCCCGCTTCCTTTCCCAATTTCAATTTTTTTGAAGTGAGGGTTGAGAAGGTAAGCAAAAGTAGTTAATTAGAGTAGTTAATTAAGGTGATTTATTATGATTGAAAAGAGCAAAAAGAAGAAATTAATTGAGAAATTTAAGGTGCATGTTGAGGATACTGGTTCAGCAACGGTCCAGATAGCTCTGCTAAGTGAGAGGATAAATTATCTTACCGATCACCTTAAAAAGCACAAGAAAGATTTTCATTCCCGCCGTGGCCTGTTAACTCTTGTTGGAAGACGTCGTCGCCTCTTGAGTTATCTCGCTATAAAAGAACCTCAAAGCTATGCTGAGGTCACGAAGGAGCTTAAACTTAAATAATATGACCGCTTCAGTATCTACTTCCAAATTAGGAAAGAGTACACTTAGTTTTTCTACCGGACAGTGGGCCAAACAAGCTCATGGAAGCGTTTGTGCTTCTTTGGGTGATACTTTAGTTTTAACCACGGCCTGTATGTCTAAGGAGCCTTCTCCGGGAAGAGGTTTTTTCCCGCTTACCGTTGAATATCAAGAAAGAACCTATGCAATGGGAAAGATACCGGGAGGTTTTTTCAAGAAAGAGGGAAGGTCCAAGGATGATGAAATCTTAACTGCCCGTCTTATTGATCGACCCTTAAGGCCACTTTTTCCTAAAGGATTAACTAATGAAGTTCAGTTAATCAACATGGTTTTATCTAGTGACGGAGTAAATGATCCGGATATCTTGGCGGTTAATGCAGCAAGTTGCGCCTTAGTTATTTCTGATATTCCTTTTGATAATCCAGTTGGCGCAGTGAGAGTTTCAAGATTAGAGAATAAGTTAATAATTAACCCTAGCTATGAACAGAGGACATCTTCGGATATGGACTTAGTAGTAGTGGGGACTGATTCAAAGATTGTGATGCTTGAGGGAGGTCTAAAAGAGGTTGCTGAAAAAGATGTTTTAGAAGCAATTAATTTTGCCCATCCATTTATAAAAGAAATCATTACTTTACAGAAGGATTTAGCTAAAAAGGTTGGTAAAAAGAAACGTCAGCCGGAATTATCCAAGATAAATGAGGATTTACTTAAGCAGGTTAAGGTTAAGGCTAGTGCCAAGCTTGAGAAAATTTACGCCGTTGTTGATCGCGACCAAAAACATCTTCAGTCAGAGGAAGTTCTTTCTTTTTTGGTTGAAGAGTTAATAACTGAAGATTCTGAAATAACCGAAACAGACATAAAGAATGCATTGGAAGTTGTTGAAGAAGATATTTTACGTGAAAAGATCCTTAAAGAAGGTAAGCGACCGGATGGTCGGTCGATAACTGATATTCGTAATATTGAATGTAAGGTCGGGGTTTTGCCAAGAACTCATGGTTCAGCAACCTTTACCCGCGGTCAGACTCAATCCTTAGCTGTGGTTACTTTGGGTACCAGTTCTGATGAGCAGCTGATTGAGACTTTAGAAGGAAAAGATTATAAGAATTTTATTTTTCATTATAGTTTCCCGCCTTTTAGTGTTGGTGAAGTTAAATTTATGCGTGGCCCCTCAAGAAGAGAAGTTGGCCATGGTGCCTTAGCTGAGAAATCACTAACACCGTTAATTCCTTCCAAGGAAGATTTTCCTTACACGATAAGGCTAGTTTCAGAAATTCTAGAATCAAATGGTTCTTCAAGCATGGCTTCAGCTTGTGCAGCTTCGCTTTCATTGATGGATGCTGGAGTTCCGATAGAGGAGCTAGTTTCCGGAATTGCTATTGGTATGGTCACTAAGGGTGAGGAATATAAAATTCTTACTGATATTGCTGGAGCCGAAGATCATTATGGTGATATGGATTTTAAGGTGGCCGGGACTAAAAATGGTATTACGGCAATTCAACTTGATACAAAAATTGATGGATTAAATTTTAAGATGATTGAAGATACTCTTGCTCGGGCCAAAGAAGCCCGGGCTAAAATATTAGAGCATATGGTTAAAGCTATATCAGCACCTCGGGAATCTCTTTCTGAATATGCACCGAAGATAAAGTCATTTGATATAAATCCTGAGAAAATTGGTGCGATTATCGGGCCCGGTGGAAAGATTATTAAAAGAATTCAGCGTGAAAATAATGTTACTGTTGATATTTCTGATGAGACCGGTACAGTTTCAGTTGCTGCTCAGACTACAGCAGAATTAGAAAAAGCAGTTAGGCAAATCGAAAACCTAGTCAAAGAAGTAGAGGTTGGCGAAATCTATGAGGCTACCGTCGAGCGTATTGTTAGCTTTGGTGCCTTTTGTGAAATTGCCCCGGGTAAGTCTGGATTAGTACACGTTTCAGAGCTAGCCGATGGATTTGTCAAAGACGTAAACGAATTTTTGAAACTGGGTGACGTAGTAACCACAAAAGTAATCGGAATAGACCCTCAGGGCAAAATTCGCCTGAGTATTAAACAAGCAAAGCCAGAAAACTCATAACCATGAAGCATCTCTCTTCTTTTCTGAAGAGTGTTACTTTATTCCTCGCTTCAATTCTGATTCTCTTCAGTCTTATATCTTACAATCCTGTTGATATTTCTTTTTTAACAGCCCCAAAAGCAGCCGCAATTACCAATCTTATTGGTATTGGTGGAGCCTATTTGGCATTCTTACTATTTTTTCTTATCGGCTATACAGCTTATTTTATTCCGGTCTATCTTTTTTTAACTGGTTTTAATACTTTGGGGATTGTGCGTTCTACCGGTTTAGCTAGTCGAAAGACAATCAGTCTATTTGCTTTTATATTTTTTGTTTCTTTCCTTGCGGCTTTTATTGGGGTATTTCCTCAAAGCCAGGTCGATATATTTAGTGCTTCTGGGATTATTGGTTTTTCTTTAGCTTCATTTTTTAAGAAATATCTTGGGACCCACGGCGCCTTACTTACTTTATTTCTACTTATAGCGGTAAACGCAACTCTTTTATTTGGTTTTTTCTTTGTCGATCTAGTTAAGGCAATTAAAGCTTTAATCATTAGTTTAGTTTCTTTTATTAGAGATCGAAAGGCTAATCAAGGAGAAGGACCTGAATTAGTACGCAAGAAAAAGAAATTGATAACACCGGCTAAAATATTTGAAAAAATAAAACCGGAGATAAAAGTATATGCGCCTAAGGTTGAAACTGATTCTAATTTAACTTCTCAGCGGGCCAGTAAAGAAGAGCTTAAGCTTAAAAGTGCTAGTTTAAGAGCTTCAGTTGGTAACAAAGATTCTGCCAATAGCGGTTTTGATCCTCAAAATGAGCAGCCGGGGAAACCTTTTGATCCGCGTAACTACAAGTTGCCTCATCCATCATTGATAAAGTTGCCCCCTTATTCTGATCAACGTCAGTCCAAAGATGATATAAAGTCTAAGATTAAGGAGTTAGAGAAAACCTTACTTGATTTCGGTGTTGAAGCCAAAGTGGTTAGTGTCCAGAAGGGGCCGGTGGTTACTATGTACGAAGTTTCTCCTCAGTCAGGTACGAAAATTCAGAAAATTTCAGTACTCGCTGATGATATAGCTTTATCAATGAAGTCTTCGCATGTTCGGATAGTCGCTCCGATTCCTGGAAAGGGGACGGTTGGTGTTGAGATTCCTAACAGCGTAAAGAACTTTGTATTTTTAAGAGAAGTTATTGAAGAAAAAGCTTTTACTAACGCTACCTCGAAACTCAGCGTTGCTATTGGAAAAGATGTTTCGGGGAATCCGGTGGTTGCCGATCTTACTGAGATGCCGCACCTTTTAATTGCCGGCGCAACCGGTGCCGGAAAAACCATCTGCGTTAACTCTTTAATTTCATCAATTCTTTTTAAAGCTCGACCGGATGAGGTTAAATTCATAATGGTTGATCCAAAAATGGTCGAACTAGCAATATTTTCCGGAATTCCTCATCTTATCCATCCGATTATCTCCGAAGCCAAAAAAGCATTTTTAGCTTTGAACTGGGCAACTGAAGAGATGGAAAGAAGATACCAGCTCTTGGCTGATGAAGGTTGTCGCAATATACAGGCTTACAATAAAAAAGGTAAAAAACTTCCTTATATCGTTATTATTGTTGATGAGTTGGCCGATTTAATGATAGTTGCTCGTGATAGCATTGAGACTACGATTCAAAGATTGGCTCAGCTTTCCCGGGCAGTAGGTATTCACTTGGTTTTAGCTACCCAGCGGCCATCAGTGGATGTTATTACCGGAGTAATTAAAGCTAACTTTCCTTCACGTATTTCTTTTAAGGTAGCTTCTAAGGTTGACTCGCGTACGGTTTTGGATTCAATGGGGGCTGATAAACTTCTTGGTAATGGAGATTTACTTTTCTTAAAGCCAGGCGCTTTAAAGTTAATTCGAGCTCAAGGTTCTTTTCTTGACGATGAAGATATCGAGATTCTTGCTAATTTTGTCAAAGTTCAAGGAAGGCCAGTTTATGAAGAGGCAATTTCTGAAGCTGAAAAGAAAGCTAAAACTAATCTAGGTAGCGATGAGCTATTTGATGATGCGGTAAAGGTTATTCTCGGTGCTCGTCAGGCTTCAGCTTCGATACTGCAACGAAGAATGCGGGTTGGTTATACCCGAGCCGCCCGATTGCTAGATATAATGGAGCAGGAGGGAATTGTTGGTCCGTTTTGCGGAAGCAAGGCTAGGGAGATTATAGTTGAGCCTGAGAAGTACTTAGCTGAAAGGGGTTGGTTATGATTAAAGAGCTATGTCATAGGTTGAAAGAGAAGCGTTGTGCTCTCGGCTATAGCATTGAATATACGGTTGAGAAAACCAAGATCCATCCTTCAGCGATTAGAGATATTGAATCCGGTGATCTTACTAATATAAGCCCGATCTACTTAAGGGGTTTCATGAGAATCTATGCAGAGTTTCTGGGGGTAGATTTAGGTACGGCCTTAGAAGAAATAAATTCTCTCAGTATTCCGAATAAGAAAGCTAAGTTTATCCGAAAAGTTCCAGTTGCCAAGGTAGGCCAAGAGGCTAAACCCAAACCAGCTAAGATATCACCGGAATTAAAAAAGAAAATCTTACTTATAGTTTTAGGTCTGGTTTTGCTTTGGATTTTAGTTGTAGTCGGCGGGAAAATTATTGGCGGAATAGCAAAAATATTTAAAGGTAAACCAAAACAGGAAACAATAGTCCAAACTGAGAATATAACTACCCCCTTAGTCACTAAGGGCGAACTTTTAGTTTCTCTGACCGTTAAACGAAAGTGTTTTTTAAGGGTAGTTGTTGATGGTACATTATACTTTGACGGACTTCTTGCTAAAGGGGCCCGGGAAAGTTGGAAAGGAAAAAAAGAGATAGAACTCAAGATAAGCGATGGTTCTGCAGTCTATTTAGAAGTGAACGGAAAGTCAATTCCCACCCTGACATCTCTACGAAAGCCGATAAAGAGCCTTAAGGTCACACATTCGGGCATCTCGGTTGATAAATAACTCGTACCAAAATGTCTAAAAAAAGTTTTTCGATAGTATCGTTAGGTTGTTTTCGCAATAATTATGATTCGTTAAGGTTAAAAAAACAACTTCTTGAAAAGGGCTTTAACTTTAAAGAAAGCAGCGAAAAAACTGATACGATAGTTATCAACACTTGCGGATTTATTGATTCAGCAAAGGAAGAGTCTTTAGCGGTAATTAATGAAGCCTTAGATTTAAAGCGGAAAAAAAAGGTAAAAAAAATAGTAGTTGTTGGTTGTTTAGTTGAGCGATATCGAAAAGAATTAGAGTCATCTTTTAAAGAGGTTGATGAGTGGCAAGGTGTTTTTGAATTAAAAAGTTTTTCGGCTAAACTTAAAGAAACCGAAAATGCTTATAGTGATTTTTTAAAAATCTGTGAAGGTTGCCTGAATCGATGCAGCTTTTGTACGATTCCTGATATAAAAGGACCGCTTAAGAGCCGGGTTATTTCAGATATTTTAAAAGAAGTTCGCTACCTGGATAAACATAAGCTAAAAGAGCTTAATTTAATCGGTCAAGACATTACCAGTTGGGGCAAAGATTTAAAGCCGAAAAAGGATCTGGTCTTGCTGCTAAAGAAGATTCTAAGAACTTCCAAGCATATAGGGTGGATAAGATTAATCTATACCCATCCGCGCCATTTAACTGATTCATTAATTGAGCTTATTGCTAAGAGTCCGCGTATTTGTAAATATATTGATTTGCCTATTCAACATATAAATGATAAAATTTTAAGAAGTATGGGTCGAAAGACAACCAAGAAAGACATCGTCAACTTGCTCTCTAAAATTAGAAAGAAAATTCCTAACTGTGCGATTCGGACATCGGTGATTGTTGGTTTCCCTGGTGAAGGGGAGAAAGAATTTAAGGAGCTGCTTCAGTTTCTAAAAGATATCCAGTTTGAGCGCTTGGGAGCTTTTACTTATTCTCAAGAAGAAGGAACCCCGGCTTATAATTTTAAACCCCAGGTGAATCAGAGAACTAAACTAAAACGTAAGTCAATAGTTATGAATTTACAAAAACAAATCAGCGCCAAATTGAATCAAAAGTTTATCGGTCAGGAATTAGATGTTTTGGTTGAAGAAAAAAGAACTGGATTTTTCTTAGGCCGGACCCAGTTTGATGCGCCGGAGGTCGATGGAGTTGTTTTTATAAAGAAAAATAATCTAAAAATAGGCGATTTTTACAGGGCGAAAATAGTCGATGCTTATGACTATGATTTAGTCGCAATTTAATCAATTGATAAAAAATGAATATTGCTAATAAGCTTACAATCTTGAGAATATTATTGGCTTTTGTCTGTATTGGCTTTATTTTAGTTAACAGTTTTTCATCGTTAGTGATTGCTCTTATTATTTTTATCATTGCTTCAGTAACTGATTTTTTAGACGGCTACTTAGCTCGTAAGTACAATTTAATTTCCGATCTAGGAAAACTTCTTGATCCGATAGCGGATAAGATATTAATTATTGGTGTATTTTGTGCTTTTTTAGAGTTAGGAGTTGTTAATGCCTGGATGGTAAGCTCAATTATGCTTCGT
This sequence comes from Candidatus Omnitrophota bacterium, assembly GCA_021735655.1. Classification (NCBI taxonomy): domain Bacteria; kingdom Pseudomonadati; phylum Candidatus Omnitrophota; species Candidatus Omnitrophota bacterium. The sequence continues at coordinate 97,541 of JAIPGM010000003.1, forward strand.
GAGTTTATTATTACTGGTTTGCGTTTTTACGGTTTGAGCAAGGGGGTTGTTTTGGAGGCAAGGCGCCTAGGCAAACATAAAACCTTATCTCAAGTGATCGGGCTGGGAGTCATCCTTCTTACTCTTATTTTGTTTAAGGTTCTACCTGAGAGCAAAATGGTAATTCTTCTTTATCACTTGTTCATACCGGTTTTAATGTGGTATATCGTAGGTATTACTTTGCTTTCGGGAGTTTATTATTTTTGGGTAAACCGTCGGACAATAAGAACCTTTTAATCCCTCGCAGAAATCCCCGGGCTTTAGCCCGAGGGATGAATGTACATTGTTTTCTGCTCGGGAGGAAGCCTCGGTCTTTAGACCGAGGAGCTTCACTGAAACTTAGATTTTTCTTCGAAAAATCTCTAGTTGAATTAGTCCTGAGGAGCGAAGCGACGAAGGATAATTCCTGAGTATAGGCAGGGTTTATTATTGAAGTTATATGAGCAGTAAAAAAACAGTTTTAGTTACCGGTTCTGCCGGTTTAATTGGTTCAGAGTGCGTTCTTTTTTTTGCAGCAAAAGGGTTTAAGGTTATTGGTGTAGACAATAACATGAGAAAAAAGCTCTTTGGCGACGAAGCTTCAATCCAATGGAATAAGAATTTCTTGTTGGAGAAGGTTCCTGAGTATGTTCATTATGATATTGATATTAGGGACCAAAAAAAGATACAAGAATTATTTAATCAATATAAGTTTGATTTAATTATTCACGCTGCCGCTCAACCTTCTCATGATTGGGCAGTGAAAGACCCTAATCTTGATTTTACGATCAATGCTAACGGCACCTTAATTTTGCTTGAGAATTTTAGGAAGTATGCTCCGGAGGCGGTTTTTATATTTATATCTACTAATAAGGTTTATGGGGACAGGCCTAATAAATTACCTTTCATAGAGCTTCCGATGAGGTATGAATTACCTTTTGATCATCAATATTACTCAGGCATAGACGAAGCTTTGAGCATAGATAATTGTCTTCATAGTTTGTTTGGTGCTTCGAAAGTAGCCGCAGATATTCTTGTTCAGGAATATGGAAAATACTTTGACTTAAAAACCGCTGTATTCAGGGGTGGGTGTTTAACTGGTCCGGCTCATTCTGGGGCTGAACTTCATGGATTTTTGTCATATCTAGTGAGATGCTGTATAACTGAGAAGAAATACACTATCTATGGCTATAAAGGTAAGCAGGTCAGGGATAATATACATTCTTATGATTTGGTGAATGCGCTTTATAATTTTTATTTAAAGCCTAATTACGGAGAGGTTTATAATATTGGAGGAAGTCGGTTGTCTAATATTTCGGTATTGGAAGCTATTGAGTTGTGTGAAAAAGTATCTGGCAAAAAATTAATTTATGAATATACAGATAAAAGCAGAAAAGGAGACCATATTTGGTGGATAAGTGATGTTTCAAAATTTAAAAGTCATTATCCCGAATGGGAGATAACCTATAATATTGAAAAGATAATTGAAGAGATATTTACTCAACAGCAAAAAATTCAATATACTTATGGAACCTAAAAACAAAAAAACCTCTCGATTCGATAAAGTTTATCTAATTCTAGCTACCCTTTTTGGTGTTGGCCACGTTCCCTTGGCTCCGGGAACCGCCGGCTGTCTTCCAGCAGTTTTAGTTTTTATTTTGATTAGAAATCCGGTCCATTTTTTTATTTTTACCGTAATTTCAGTAACTGTAGCTTTTTTAGTTTCATCAAGGGCTGAAAAGATTTACGCCAAGAAAGATTGCAAATTAATAGTTATTGATGATTTTTCAGGAATGCTAATTACTTTTTTATTCCTGCCTCAAGAAATTCGCTATATCATTTGTGGATTTTTCCTTTTTCGAATGTTGGATATGCTTAAGATTCCTCCGGCAAACATTATCGAACGTTATCCTGGATCAAGAGGGGTTGTTGGTGATGATCTGATAGCCGGAATATATTCTAATCTTATTCTTCAGTCAGTAAGAGGACTGCTGGCAATTATCGTATAGATTGGGCCGCTAGCGGTAAGGTTGCTTTTATAGATAGTTATTTTTCCTACCGAGAATCTTTCTTTCAGCCGTATAGCTTTTGTTTTTTCAATTAAAAGGTCAATATTTTCCTGACTTTTTATTCGGGCTAAGGTTAGATGAGCCTTAAATTTATTTTCAATTGGAAATCCAAGCTGAGTAAGATTATTTTCTAATTTAGTAACTAAAAGTCGCAGTGGTTCTGAATTTTTTAGGTTGGTTAAGAATATTCGTGGGTTTTTTTGATTAGGAAAAAAACCGAGTCCCTCAGCAGTCAGCTCAAAGGTTTTTATTTGATCAGTTGTTTGAGCAACAACTTTTTTAATTTCTAGCAGTTGATCTTCGTCGATCTCACCTAAGAATTTTAAGGTTAGGTGGATGTTATCAGGTTCAACCCATTTAAATTTTAGATTGTCGGTTTCTAAATCTTTCTGAATTTGGCTAAGTTTGGTTTTTAAATTTTCCGGCAGATCAATGGCGATGAAAGTTCTCATTTCTTAAGAAATATTTTGGCCAGTTCAGCAATAAGAATATTGGCGGCTTTTTTTCTTATTTGGTCTCTGCTTCCTTTTAAGATTAACTTTCTAGATAGGAGAGTATTTTTATAGCTTATGGCGATAAAAATTGTTCCGGTTTTTGTGTCTTTTTTGCTCTTTGGCCCGGCAAAGCCAACTAAGGAGGCGCCGATATCAGATTCTAGTTTTTTTCTTACTCCTTTAGCTAGTTTAACAGCAATATTGTTTGATACTCCTTGAGTCTTTTTTAAGGTACTTTTAGGTATTTTAAACAATTTATTTTTTGTATCTAGCGAATAGACAACTAGGCTGCCTTTAAAGACTTTTGAGGCCCCGGGGGTTTTAGTCAAAAGGTAAGAGGCATATCCGCCACTGGCTGATTCGGCTAAGGCTAAAGTTAGCTTGTTTTTGGCAAGACTAGTGGTGAGTTTTTTTAGCTGATCCATTAAGTCTATTTTATCAAAAAAGCCTGTATTTACTAGTATATATTATATTAATGTAGACTTTTCGGCCAATTTGAACGTCTAATTGTATGGAGGAGGTAATCAGGATGAGGCAGAGAGAATTAATCGGTATTCAGGGTAATGGTCAGAAAATTAAGGGGGTGTTTACAGTGAAAAAACTAGCAGTAGTTATCTTGGTTGGGATTTTTTGTTTATCAGCTGTTTCCGGATTTGCTCAAGGCTCTGAGCGAGAATGGGGCCGGCAGTCTAGGGATCGGGGAGGTTTTGAAGGTAAACATAAGCAGAGGATTGAATCTTTGGTTGTGTTTGCAACTCTTGATCCTGAGGAGCGTGCAGCGCTTCTTAAGTTACGTCAGGAGGATAAAGAGGAATTTAATAAAGTTATAGGAATAAAAATTAGAGATCGGGCAAGAGAACTTTATGAGATTAAACAAGCCGATCCTCAAGAGTTTGAGCTCATGAAGCAGGCAGCAGTCGAAGAGGTAAAGGGCTATGCCAAACAAATTAAAGAGGATATTGAGGTGGCAACTCGCTTTAAGAAAGCTGCTGGCCGAGTGAAAGGTAAGCAGGAATTAGGTAAACATATTGTTCTTGAGACCTTACCTGACAAACAGAAGAAAAAAATAGTAGCCTTGAGAGAAAAGTATCGTCAAACTTTGGATACAGCTTTGGAAGAAAGAACCCAAGAACTTGAGCTATTGAAAAAGGAAAATCCCGAGGAGTTTAAAAAGATTATCAGTCAAGCAATCGAAGGGGCTAAAGAAAGAATGGCTAAGGGTCGGCGCCAGAGGCCTGAGGCTTTTAAGCGTTTTGAGAAGATGAAACCCGAATATTTAAAGGAAAAATTAGATTGGTTAAAAAGCGAAGATCCGGAACTTTATCAATATTTGATAAAAAGAGGTAGCACTGAGCAGAAAGAACCTAGATAACTATAAACTAATAGTCTGCAGCGTGAATCTAAGCTTAGGTTTGCGTTGCAGATTTCTTGGCGATAATGTAAAATAAACCGATGCTTAGAGCTAAAGAAGAAGAGTTAAAGATTTTAGTCGAGGCTTTTTTAAAAGGCGAGATGAGAGCTTTCGAGGAAATGGTACCGCTTATTTATCAGGATATTTTAAATATTGCTTATCGTTATCTTAGTAATCTTGAGGACGCTAAAGATGTTTTACAGGAAGTGCTTATGAAGATTTATCATAAAGTTAAATTCTTTAAAAGAGATTCAAAACTGTCTACCTGGATTTACCGGATAGTGGTTAATACGGCTATTGACGCTATTCGTAGAAGAAAGAGGGGCTTTAACCTTGGCAATCGCTATAAAGAGAATAAAAATCAGGTCAGATCCTTAAGGGACGATATAGATTTACGTGATAAAGAGCGGAAGGTAAAGTTAGCTTTAGCCGCCTTACCCTTGCGTCAAAAGAATGTTTTTATTTTGAAACACTATGAAACTTTAACTATTGCTGAAATTAGTGAAGTTTTAAGCTGTTCAGAAAGCGCAGTAAAAACGCATTTAACCAGAGCGATCAATAATTTAAAGAATAATCTAGGAGGCTTATCATGAAATGTCCGTTAAATAAAATCTGGCCTTTGTTTTACTATAAAGATTTAAAATCAGAAAATTTAATAAATTTAAGCCAGCATCTTAAAGTTTGCCCTAAGTGTCGGACTCACTATGAAGCTTTAAGTGATACCCTTTCAGGTATCTCTAAAACTCAGGTTGATTTATCAGAGCCAGAGCTTTCAAAAATGATTCAGTCGATAAGCGGTGAGCCGAACAGTTCTTTTGGTATTTTTGAACAGCTTAAGGTTAAAAGCAGTGAATTTGTTGAAAAACTACACTGGGGGATATTTTATCAGCCGCAGTTTGCCTGGGTGATGGTTGCGGTTTTGTTGATAACTTTGTTTGTGCCGCTACAGAGGAAACAGGCTATTTTCCAAGAACAGCTATTTGATCTGCAGATGGATTTAGTTTCCGGCGAAGATGATTTCGAAACTTTTCTCGACCTCTATAGCCTAGAGGAGCAATCTCAAAATCCTTCTTCGACTATAATTGTTTCATAAGTGTTTTTAGGTAGTTCCTCTAGAAACATTGAAGGCTGAGTGATAATCGCTCCATTTTTGAAGGTATATTTTATTTGAGGGTAGGTTATGTGAAGCAGTGATTTTGTTCGGGTTGTGGCTACATAAAATAGTCTTCTTTCTTCCTCGAGAGATTTATTGCTTTCAATAGCTTTAGGGTGAGGAAACTCATATTCGCAGAAACCAATAATAAATACCGCTTCCCATTCAAGGCCTTTGGCTTGATGGATTGTTGAGAGAACCAGAGTTTCCTGTTTTTCGTAGTTATTGGTACGGGTTTCACCTTTAAAATTATCGAATGAGCTTAGATCAAGAAGGAAGCTTTTGATTGATTGATATTGTTGGGACATTTTGGTTAACTCTTCTAAGTCCATTATCCGTTCATCAGGATTGTCAAAGGAAAGATAGCAGTAGTCCTTATAGTATTTAAGAATTTCTTCTAAGGCTTCATTAGGCTTTTTTATTTTTTTCAGAGCCTCAAAGACCAGGGCGAAATTGTTAAAACCTTCGGCTTGGCGTTTAGGAAGGCTTTTTTTTATTTCTGAAAGGCTGGTTTTTCTATCGGTAAACTTATCCCATATTTTATAGGCGTAGCTTCGACCAATTCCTTTATGGAGACAGACAGCACGTTTAAAAGATAGTTCGTCCTGAGGGTTGAGAATTATTTTAAGATAAGAGAGGGTATCTTTTATGTGAGCTTGCTCAAAAAAACGCATCCCGCCTCGGATAAGGTAAGGGATGTTTCTTTTAATCAGTTCCATTTCAAGTTCTAGGGCTTGAAAGCGAGACCGAAACAGCACGGCTATCTCACCTAGCTGAATACCTTCGCGGTTTAGTTCAAGTATCCTTTGGCCGATGAATTTAGCTTGCTGGTAAACATCTTTTGTTTCAACTACACAGGGCAGATCACCACCGGTTTTTATTGCTTCTAAATCTTTTGGAAATTGATCGATATTGTGTTTTATGATTTCGTTAGCTAAGTTTAATATCGGTGGTTGCGAGCGGTAGTTTATCTGAAGCTTGAAAATTTTTGTTTCTTTAAAGGTGTTTGGAAATTCAAGAATATTATTTATATCGGCGGCGCGAAATGAGTATATTGATTGAGCATCATCTCCGACCGCTAAGATATTATTATGATGGGAGCTTAGTTTTTTGAGTATCTCAAACTGTAATTTATTAGTATCTTGGTATTCGTCAACCAGGATATAGCGAAAGATTCTAGAATACTTTTCACAGATGTTAGGGTTAGTTAAAACTTCCAACCATCTGGTTAAAAGATCGCTGAAGTCCATAGCATTAGCGTTTTTCTTTTTCTTTCTGTAACTGGCAACTATTTTTTTTACGATTGGAATGTATTCTTCTAGGTGCGGATGAAATTCTTCGATAATTTCATCAACTCCTTTAAGTGAACTGGAAGCGAGACTGTAGATATTATAGATGACTCTTTTTTTGGGAAACATTTTTTCTTTCTTGTAGAGACCTAAATCTTCAACGCAATCATCAATTAAATCTTGGGCATCTTCTCGGTCAACAATAGTAAAATTGGGCGAGTAACCTAGTGATTCGGCTTCTTTTCTTAAAGTTATATTACCGATATGGTGGAAGGTTCCGGCCCAAAGATCAGACAGGCTTGATTTGAGCAGAACTTCGGCTCGGTTAATCATTTCATTAGCTGCCCGGTTAGTAAAGGTAGCTAGGAGAATATTCCGGGTCGGGATTCCTTTTTCTAACAGATAGGCTAAACGATAAATCAGAACTCTGGTTTTGCCGCTGCCGGCGCCGGCTAAAACTAAGGATGGCCCCTCAGCTTCAGAAACTACTTTTAATTGTTGGGGATTGAGGTTATCGGGATAGTCAATTTGAGTTTGTGAGGAAAAAGGCTCTAACTTATACTTTTTCATAGTTTTTTATCTTATCATAAAGTTTGGGTTTGTATATATTTTGTTGAGTAAGGATAGTGGCTGTGTTATAATGATATTTATTATCCCGCCTCACTATATAGCAGGTAAATTCTCGGGGAGAATTTACCTGCACTCGGCGGGATTTAATTCGACTAGGCATTTTTGCACGCCTTATCTAGGCAAAAATGCAAGTCTCATTAAGGAGGTTATTATGAAAGCTAAAAAAGCTACCGAATTACTGCTTATCGCCGACAATAAGGTTGGAAAACTTGCTGAGATTTCTCAACAAGTAAAAGAGAACGGATTGAATATTCAGGCAATATCAGCCTGGGCTTTTGATGATAAGGCTTATTTTAGATTAGTTGCTTCTGATAGCTCCAAGGCCAGAGAAACTTTACAAGGTTTGGGTAAACTGGAGGAGAGGGAAGTTTTAATCGTTGATATGCCTGATGAAGTTGGTCAACTATTTCTACTTACTTCTAAGTTGAAAGATAGCAATATTGATATTCGTTACATTTACGGAACTGCTTCTCAGCCAGGAAGCTCAGCAATTGTTGTTCTTTCTTCAGACTCTAACGAAAAGGCTTTAGAAATTATTTCTGCCTAGATGCAGGTTAAATTTCCTTCTAACTTTTTGTGGGGGGCTTCGCTCTCCAGCTATCAATCTGAAGGTGGAAACCTTAACACCGATTGGTATCTTTGGGAAAAAGAGCGAGGCCTTGAGGGTTGTCAGCTTACTTGTGACCACTATCATCTTTTCGATAAAGATTTTCAATTAGCCAGCCAGCTAAACCTTAACTCTTTAAGATTTTCAATAGAGTGGGCTAGAGTATGTCCCTATGAAGAGGTGTTTTCTCAAAAAGAAATCGAACATTATTCTAGCGTGTTCGATTCACTTCTTAAATATCAATTAAAACCAGTAGTGACTTTGCATCATTTTACTAATCCGGCTTGGTTTGCTGATCGCGGCGGGTGGTTAAAAAGTTCCAATATCGATTACTTTCTTAAGTTTTTGAGAAAAATAGTAGAGGTCAATAAGGATAAGGTAGATACTTGGCTTATTTTTAATGAACCTCTAGTCTATATCTATCAAGGATTTATAACTGGCTGTTGGCCTCCGGGGAGGCGTTCCTATAAAGATGCAAAAAAAGTTTTAGCCAATATTTTAGAGGCTTATTGTACTGGTTACGAAGAGATAAAACGAATATACGATAAAGATCCGGTTTCAGTATCTTTAGCCAAAAGTATGCGGGCTTTTTCTAGTTGCCCTGATAGCTTGCCATTGTTAAGTAAGTTCACAGTTTTTTTAAGAGACAGGCATTTTAATTGGCAAGTTCTTAATTATTTAGCTAAGCGGAAAAAATTAGACTTTATTGGTCTTAATTACTATTGTAAGGATTATGCTAAGGTTAAAGGAGTTTTTGGTGATGAGTGCAAGCACACTCATCATTCGGAAAGAAGAAACTATCTTGGTTGGTATATTTGGCCAGAAGGTTTATATAAAATTTTGCTTAGCCTTAAGAAGCTAGATTTGCCAATAGTTATTACTGAAAACGGGACTGCTGAAAGCCGGGATGAATTTTATCAATTGTATTTAGTCCAACACCTTGAGATGGTAGCGAAAGCTATAACTAAGGGAGTTAAGATAGAGGGTTACTTTTGGTGGTCACTGTTAGATAATTTTGAGTGGGATAAAGGTTTTGGCCCGCGCTTTGGTTTATTTGAAGTTGACTACAAGAGTCTAGAGCGAATTCCTCGAGATGTTTCCAGTGTTTATGCTAAAATAGTTTCTGAGAATAAGATAGAAATTTAACTTATGCAAAAAGAAGAAACAAAACTTATCATCAGTAATAACCCGCCGTTTAACAAGCTGGCTGAAGACGAGATCAATAAGCTTGTTGAGATATCTGAAATTAAAGAGTATAAAAATGGAGAAATAATATACAATCAGGGCGATCAGCCGGATTTTTTATATTTGCTGCTTAAAGGCCGGGTTATGGTTTCGGTTCTAGCTGAAAACAAGGACTCAGAGATTGAGATTATTAAACGCGGTACCTGTTTTGGAATAATTTCTTTACTTACCGATGAGCCTCATTCGGTAACCACCAAATCAATCGAAACTTCATTTATTATCCAGATAACAAATGAAGATTTCAAAAAATTCCTAGATAATAATCCTTACTTAGCTTTAGATTTTTCACGGACACTTTCTCAGCGGGTGAAGGGCCGTTTTAAGCCAAAGAGAATATTTCAGTCAAAGAAGATAGGAATAATCGGTGTTTCGGCATCCGGCAAGACGACCTTTATGTTTAATCTCGCAAAAGAGATAAAAAACCAAACCAAAAAAGAGATTGTTTGCATTCAAATTATCCCTAGTGCTCAGGCCAGCTTCAGTGATAAAAAGAGAGGATTATTACTAAATAATTTTTCAGAAACTACTCTTTATGATTATATTAAGAAAGGCTCGATTGACAGCCTTTGTGTAATTGCCGATAGCAGTAGAGATTTTGCTTCGATTATAAATTTCCTTTCTGAGAGCTATCATTTTATTTTGTATGAAATTCCTTATAGTTTTTCAGAACTAGACAGAGAGAGCCTTATTGAGCCGGCTCAAAATTTACATTATCTAATTTTTCCCAAAAAAGGTGCTTTGAAGGAAAGTTCCAATGCCATCAAAAATTTAATTAAACAAAATCCAGTCAACCGAGAGAAAATCAAAGTAATTTTAGCCGAATTTCCGGTAGACGATCAACTATCTTTTGTTCAAAAAAATAGTTTATTAGAGCATCCGATTGAAGCAGTTCTTTCTAGTCAGGATTCTTTAAGTTATCAGGCAACCTTGCGTAGGTTAGCTCGTCAAATCGGCGAAGTTACAATTGGTGTAGCCTTAGGTAGCGGAGCCGCTTACGGCTATGCACATATCGGAGTTTTAAAGACTTTAGCTGAGGCTAAGATTCCAATTGATATCATTTGTGGCTCAAGTATGGGGGCGGTAATCGCTGCTCTTTGGGCTACCGGGTTTTCTATTTCTGATATCGAAAATTATTCTACTGAAGTTGGCAAGGGGATTGGTTCTTTTTCTTTGTTCGGTCTTTCAATTCCCTTCCAAGGGATTATGAAGGCTAAGCGCCTAGAAAGTATCTTTAAGAAGATATTTGGTAATTTGACATTTTATGATTTAAAGCAAAGCATTAAAGTGGTTACTTTTGACTTTAAAAGACGAGAAACAGTAGTTTTAGAAGAAGGTTTAATTTATGAAGCTTTAGCCGCAAGTTGTGCTTTTCCGGGAATATTCGAACCAGTATGTCTCAAAAAAGATATTTTTTTAGACGGAGGTATTTTAAATCCTCTTCCGACAAAAATATTACTTCAATACGGTGCTCATAAGATCATTGCTTCCAATATTACTCTTTCTCAGGAACAAGCCCTTTCCGAATATGCCAAGCGAGATAAATTCCATATTTTTGATTTTATTTTTGGTAGTATTGAAACTATGCAACAACACTTTGTTAGGCAAGCTATAGAGTTAGCTGATGTAACTATCCATAGCAATCTAGAGGGGTTGGGTTGGACTGAGTTTAACAAAATAGATGAGTTTATCGCCCGGGGGCAGGCAGCAGCTCAAGATAAGTTAACGGAAATTAAAAAATTAACTAGTTTATGAGGAAATTGGTAATATTTTTATTATTAGTGGTGAGTTTTCAGTTTTTAAGCTATGGTCAAAGTATTAAGGAACGCTTTAAGGGGCAGGATAAGCTAATTTATGAGGTTTACTACAATGGGATGTTTTCCGGTCATATCTATTGGAGCTATAAAGGGACTGAAAAGGTTGAAGGCGGGCTGGCTGATGTGATCCACGTAAGTTCTGATACTAAGATTTTAGGCTTACTGGATTTAACCAGCGATGAAGATGTTTTCCTTGATTCGGAAAATCACCTTCCGCTTAAAGTAAAGCGAAATATAGTTATGTTTGGCAAGAAAGAGCTGATTGATGAGATTTACGATCAGGGAAAAGGTTTTGTGCGGTTAATTATAAGAGGCGATGAAGCCAGAGAGGAAATTATTTCTCAGGATAAGCCAATTCATAATATTTTGGCCTTGCTTTATTTTTTCCCGCAAAATGTTAAGTTAGAAAAAGATCGATGGATGAACTTCAATCTTCCTACCCAAAAGATAAAGATAAAATTTATCAAAGAGCGACCTCTAAAAACAGATACTGGAGAAGTTGATACTTATTTTTTAATTGGTAGGGGGGCCAAGCGCTTTAGTCTCTGGATGGATAAAGTTACCCGCATGCCTCTGCGTCTTGAGTTTGTTTCTCTTCTAGGAAAGGTTAGCATTGTGAGAGCCGAAGAAAACCAGCCTTAATTAAGAGTCATCGTTGTTACAATGTCGTCACAGCTGTATTCGTGTCCATCTGGGCCAAATGAAAGTAAAACCGGAGGAGCAATGGGTGTAGCTGTGCTGCCGCCGTTAGCCACACAAACTTCTCTGGCTGAGGAATTATCGCAGGCTGAATCGCTGTAAACATTTTCACATGGGCTAACTCCACCGCAGCCCGGTGGAGCACAAAAAGCGTAATCAGGGTCATATAAATAGGCATTTTTCCAGAAGTCAAGGCCATTACTTTCAATATATGGGCCATCCCAGGCATTAACTGCACCTTGGGTCCATTGGCAGCCGCCAACAGGAGCTGCCTCGAAGTCTGGTTTTGTAATAAGACCGGCATTTGAGGCATTGATATAAGTTTCAGGATCTGTTTGAGTAAAAGCTAAACAGCCTCTAATAACCTTTCCAGTGTCAGCATAAAGGGCAGTAGTTCCAGTTTTTATTGATTTTAAATCAGCAGTTGTCTTAGCTGCCCGGGCTTTCTCAATTGCTTTAAAAGCATTGGGTGCGATTATTGCAGCTAGAATGGCAATGATCGCGATAACTACGATTAGTTCAATAAGCGTAAATGACTTTTTCATCAAAATACCTCCTTTTAAAGCATTGTATCATTGATTGAAAAAATTTTAAATTAGATTGATTGGTTATAATTTGTTATTTAGGATTATAGGAAATGAGGATAGTTTTGACATTCTAGAGGAAAAGATTGAAAGTCTGCCAGTGATGCTGTATCCAGGAGGTTAGTTTATATTATTCAACATCCCCTATTTCAGCTATAGGATCATAATATTCTGATTCCACTTGGTTTGCTGAGGGCGTAGTTTTTTGCGAAGAACAGGCCATTGTCATAACTATAGCTAATAATAAAAATATTTTCATCTTAACAATACTCCTGGTTAATTTTAAATAAAAATCCGATCAATTTTTTCGTTTTTAACTTAACTAATTAAAAACCTAATCGGGATAAGTCTGAATGAACATGTCGTAAGAATAATATTGCTTCTGAGCAGCAGCATAATACCTTCTATGGCGACCGCTGTTATATACGCCGTCATCGGTTATTTCATCTATTTTATCTAGAATTTTTTGAGGCATTCCACAAGTATTAGTCGCTGGCGAAACCGGAGAATAACAACGAAAGTAACGAGTATAACGCACACCTCTAGCCCAAGAGAGTGTAGTTCTGGCGTCATAGAGTAGATAATTAGTTCCACCCCAACGATTTAGAGCTGACATTTTTTCCATGTAAGGGCCTTCCCAGCCGAACCACCCAGAAGCATTAGTCATTAAATTGCTGGGATCCCAGCCAGTATATTGAGTGTCGTCGAGCCTTGCGTAATTGTATCCAGTGGCTGGCATAGTGGCTCGCCATCCCGGAAAATGACCGGTATCTGCATATAAAGACATTATTGCTGTTTTAAGACTCTTTGCCTCAGCTATGTCAGCAGAGATTTTGGCCTTCTCAATTGCTTTAAAAGCATTGGGTGCGATTATTGCAGCTAGAATGGCAATGATCGCGATAACTACGATTAGTTCAATAAGCGTAAATGACTTTTTCATCAAAATACCTCCTGTAAAAAAGTATATCATTAATTGGGGGTAATTTCAAATCGAAGTTCAAAGAATTATCTTTGTGGCAAAGACAATGTATCCGGTGTGTGAAGGCATGCGTTGTTCGGGGCGAGTTTTTCCGCGTCGAACCAGAATTCTTCTTAAGAAAATCTCCATTGATTCGATGTTGATAAATCCTTTTTCTTCCAAAGTAAACACGGTTTTAGTTAGCTGCTCAAAAGTTGGGCAAATTGTTGCTAGGCGCGCTCCGCCTTTTAAAGATTTATAAGCTGCATCGATTAAATCCCACTGGCTTCCAATGTCGATCATTATAAAATCAGCTTCTTTTTGTGGGAACTCATCACTGATCTCAGCATGATTAAATTCAACCCATTCAGCGAGTCCATTTTTTTCTAAGTTTTTTTTAGCATTTTTTAAAAATTCTTCACTTCGTTCATAACTGTGAACTTTCCCGTTTGGCCTAACGAAATTAGCTAAGGCGGTAGTTAAGGCTCCGCTACCAATTCCGCATTCAATTACCGTTGCTCCGGGAAAGATACAACTACGCATTAGAATCATTCCAATGTCTTTAGGATAGAGGATTTGAGTTTGTCGACGGACTTTCATAATCATTTCATACATATAAGGACGGAGGATATAGAAGGAATGGTTAAGATTGGTTTCCACTTTTTCACCGAATTGCTTGCCGATTAAGTCAGATAGTTTAAGAAAACCCTTATCGGTATGAAGTGTTTTTTTGTCAATTCGAGTCAAAAAGTTTCTTTTTTCATCGTGGTAGAGAAATATCAGTTCATTTTCCTTAATCATAGTAAAACTATACCATTTTAGAAATATCTTGCAAGTAGATTCAGTTTATATTAAACTTAATGAGACTTGTGGCTTAGGAAATCAAGTAAATCTAAGTCATCCAGTCGAATATCCCCGTATGGGGAATAAATTATTATGAAATATATTATTATTGTTCCTGACGGTGCAGCTGATGATCCCTTAGGAGCTCTTGGTGGCAAGACTCCTTTAGAGGTAGCTGATATCCCTTATATGGATTTATTGGCTAAGCAAGGGGTTCTTGGCAGAGTGAAAACTATTCCCCGAGGTTTTATTCCCTCAAGTGATGTGGCTAATCTTTCGCTTCTTGGTTATGACCCTAATCGTTATTATAGCGGAAGGGGCCCATTGGAAGCAGCTAACTTGGGAGTTACTTTAGCCGAGGAAGATTTAGCTTTTCGCTGCAATTTGGTTACTGAAGGAGAGGGTAAGCTTCTCGATTACAGCGCCGGTCATATTACTGACAAAGAAGCTAAAGTTCTCATCGAAACAATAAATGAGAAGTTAGGGACTAAAGATATCGAGTTCTTTTTTGGTACTAGCTATCGGAATCTTATGGTAATCCGTGGTGGTAAGGGTTTAGGCTTAGATAAGCTTAAGTATCACGCGCCTCACGATATCATGGGTAAGAATATATCTAAATATTTACCTAAGGGGAAAAATAGTTCAACTTTAATTGATTTGATGAATCATTCTCAAGAGGTGTTAGCAAGTTGTGAGATAAATAAAGTAAGAATTGATTTGGGCGAAAGCCCGGCTAATATGATTTGGCTTTGGGGCTGTGGCGGTTCACCGACTATGCCGCCTTTTAAAGAATTATTCGGTATTAACGGTGCAGTAATTTCAGCAGTAGATTTAATAAAAGGCATTGGTAAGATTGTCGGTCTTCGGGTGCTTGATGTTGAAGGGGCCAATGGGTATTATGATACTAACTACTTGGGAAAGGCCCGAGCCGCTTTGAGTGCCCTTGAAACCCATGATTTTGTTTTTGTACATATAGAAGCCACTGATGAAGCAGGCCATAATCAAGATTTACGGATGAAGATAGCCTGTCTTGAACGTATAGATAAGATGGTTGTAGGAACTATTTTTGAGGAATTAAAGGATCAGGATTTTAGAATTTTAGTTACTCCTGACCACCCGACACCGATTGCTAAAAGAACCCATACCGACGAACCGGTTCCTTTTTTGATTTCCGGTACCGGAATTACAGCTGATAGTTTTTCTGCTTATTCAGAAGTTGAGGCTCAAGCCAGCTCTTTGTATTTTGATAGTGGTGAAGCCTTAATGAGGCATTTTCTTGGTAGATGAGCACCTTAATTTTTATTGTAACCAGCTTAATTTTTTTAACTGCTTACTTTTCGTACGGAAAGTTTTTAAGTAAAACCCTAGGTATTGATGCTAAACGTAAGACCCCGGCTGATACTGCCTACGACGGAGTAGATTATGTTCCGGCTAGAAATTCGTTTATTCTTTTTGGTCATCATTTTGCTTCTATCGCTGGAGCCGGACCAATAGTCGGACCGGTCTTTGCTTATATTTATTGGGGTTGGTTGGGTGCCTTGATTTGGATAGTTTTTGGTTCAATTTTTATCGGAGCGGTTCATGATTTTGTTTCACTTTTTATCTCGGTGCGTGAAGGTGGAGCGACTATCGGGCAAATTGCTGAGAAGTATATATCCCGGCGCGCGAGTATAGTTTTTTTAATCTTTTTATGGCTGGCTTTAATTTTAGTTATTGCCGTATTCGCTAAGTTTTGTGCCAGCAGTTTTATTAGTGAACCGAAAATAGTTTTTCCTTCTTTGGGCTTAATCCCGGTGGCAATCATAGTTGGGTTTTTAATTTATCAGAAGAAAGTTAATATTTTTGCAGCTACCGTAGTTGGATTAATAATGTTAACTTTTTTAATTATTCTTGGGAATAGTTTTCCTTTAGTTATCACCGGAGGCAATGCTTATATTATTTGGCTGGTTATTCTTTTTATTTATTCTTTTTTTGCTTCGATTTTTCCGGTGAATGTGCTTTTGCAGCCGCGGGATTATATTTCTAGTTTTTTGCTTTTTTTTGGAATCGCGGTTGCCTTTGTGGGAATAGTTTTAAAACCATTACCTTTAGCTCCATCTCAGGTATTTAAATTTAGCAGTCCGATTGGTCCGATATTTCCGATGATGTTTATTACTGTAGCTTGTGGGGCGATTTCCGGGTTTCATTCCTTAGTCTCTAGCGGTACAACTTCTAAACAGTTAGCCAAGGAGACTGATATTCAAAAAATCGGCTACGGGGCAATGCTTCTGGAAGGTCTGCTTGCAGTGATTGCTTTAATTTGTGTTGCTTTTGGTTTGCGGAGCATACCTCAAGGCGAGCCTAATGTTATTGCGATGTTTGCTCAAGGATTTGGCCGGATTGTATTTTTCTTAGGAGATTATGCTAAGTTTATCGCTTTGGTTATCGTTAATGCTTTTATTTTGACCACTTTAGACACGGCAACTAGAATTACTCGATTTTTGACTCAGGAACTTACTGGAATAGAGAACAAGTATCTGACTACTGGGATTGTAATAGCAGTTGCTGGGTATTTTTGTATAAGCGGGAGCTTCCAATTGCTCTGGCCAATGTTCGGGGCATCGAATCAATTAGTAGCTGGATTAGCCTTATTGGTTGCTAGTAGCTATTTGCTTAAGCAAGGAAGAAATTATAAGATAACCTTGATTCCGGCGATAGCTATGTTTATAATAACCTTTGTGGCTCTTTCAGTGAAAGCCCAACAGTTTTTTAAGACTGGCAACTATTTATTGTTTAGCCTTAGCATTGTTTTGACTTTGTTGGGATTGTTTATTATTTATGAGTTTATAAAGAGGAAAAAAGAATATGCCAAGTAAAAAGTTAATTGTTCAAAAATACGGTGGTTCCTCAGTAGCTACCCCTAAACATATTGAAAATGTTTCCAAGCGAGTTATTGCCTATGCTAAAAAGGGGAATAAGGTTGTAGTCATTGTTTCGGCGATGGGAGATACTACCGATGAGCTTATCAGCTTAGCTAAAAAGATTAATCCACATCCTTCAGAACGGGAGATGGATATGCTTGTGTCGACTGGTGAGCAAATTTCTTGTTCGCTCTTAGCTTTGGCAATTCATAAAAGGGGATTCGATGCGATATCTTTTACCGGGCCACAAGTAGGCATAATTACCGATACTTATCATAGCCAGGCTAAAATTCTTAAAATTGAAACTGATCGAATAAAGAAAGAACTAACGAAAGGCAGAATTGTTATTGTTGCCGGGTTCCAGGGTTTGAGCACTGCCTTAGAGATTACCACCTTGGGTCGTGGGGGTTCGGATTTAAGTGCCGTAGCTATGGCAGTTTCTTTAGGGGCAGATATTTGTGAGATTTATACTGATGTTGATGGAATTTACACTGCTGATCCAAGAATAGTAAAAAATGCCAGTAAATTAAAGGATATAACTTTTGACGAAATGCTTGAGCTTGCTTCACTTGGAGCTCAGGTTATGCATACTCGAGCTGTTGAAGTAGCTAAGAAATTTAACATTCCTTTGCATGTGAGAAGCAGTTTTCTGAAAAAGGAGGGAACAACAATTATGAAGAATTCGCCAGGTATAGAGGATCCGGTAGTGCGCGGAGTGGCCCTTACCGAAAATGAAGCTAAGATTACAATTTGCAATGTTCCTGATAAGCCGGGAGTTGCTGCTCGTTTATTTAAGGAGTTAGCTCGGAACAATGTTAATGTCGATATGATTGTTCAGAATGTTAGCCATAAGCGGACTACCGATATTTCTTTTACTGCACCAAAAAAGAATTTAACCAAAGCGCTTAAGATATCAAAGCAGCTGGCAAAAAAGATTGGTGCCAGAAGTGTGACATCCGATGAGACTATTGCTAAGGTTTCGGTGGTCGGGGTAGGTATGAAATCACACTCAGGAGTTGCTGCTAGGTGTTTTGAGGTTTTGGCTAAAAACAAGATCAATATTGATATGATTTCTACTTCCGAGATAAGTATTTCTTGTGTAGTTAAAAAAGGTTCTGGAAAGAGAGCCCTAAGGCTGCTTCATCAAGCCTTTAAATTAAGTAAAATAAAATCATGAACAAGAAAAGAGTTTATATTTACGATACAACCTTAAGAGATGGTTCACAGACTGAAGGGATATCTTACTCAGCTCAGGATAAGATTAATATCGCCAAGAAGCTAGATGATTTTGGGGTTGATTTTATCGAGGGCGGTTGGCCCTTTTCAAACCCTAAGGATAAAGAACTTTTTGATTATTTTAAGAAGAATCCGTTGAAGAAAAGCAAGTTGGTTCCTTTTGGTTCAACTGCTCATCCGGCTCATCCGGC
This sequence comes from Candidatus Omnitrophota bacterium, assembly GCA_021735655.1. NCBI lineage: Bacteria > Pseudomonadati > Candidatus Omnitrophota > Candidatus Omnitrophota bacterium. The sequence continues at coordinate 115,682 of JAIPGM010000003.1, forward strand.
GAGTGAGGATGAAAATCTTCTTAGTTTAGTTTCCTCCGGCACTGAGTACGTTACTATTTTTGGAAAGACCTGGGATTTACACGTAAAAGAAGTTTTAAAGATAAAGCCAGAGGACAATTTAAGGATAATTTCTGACAGCGTTGCTTTTTTAAAGAAAAAAGGCAAACGGGTTTTCTATGATGCCGAACATTTCTTTGATGGCTATAAGAGCAACTCTAAATATGCTTTAGAGACACTGGCCGTAGCAATAAAGGCCGGAGCTGAGCTAATTATTTTTTGTGATACTAACGGTGGGACTTTGCCTTGGGAAGTTAAAGAGATCGCCGCTAAAGTTAAGGCTGATCTAGCTTTAGATAGCTTTGGGATCCATTGTCATAATGATTTAGGTCTAGCTGTTGCCAATTCGGTTTCTTCGGTTGATCAAGGTTGCTGTCATATCCAGGGTACAATCAATGGTTATGGTGAGCGTTGCGGTAATGCGGATTTAATTTCGATCATGGGAATTTTACAGCTTAAGATGGGGCAATCAGTAGTTTCGCCAAAAAAGATGGAAGGGTTAGTTCACCTTTCTCACTTTGTCAGCGAAGTGAGCAATATGGTCCATCGCGATAATCATCCTTTTATCGGAAGGAGCGCTTTCGCTCATAAAGGCGGAGTACATATTGATGCGGTAATAAAGAACCCTTTGGCCTATGAGCATCTTGAGCCTAAAAAAGTTGGCAATAAAAGTAGATTTGTAGTTTCCGAGTTGGCCGGAAAGTCCACCTTGGTGGTTAAGGCTAAGGAGTTAGATTTTGATTTAGATAAAAAATCAAAGCAAGCCAAAGATTTACATTCGTTAATTCAAAAATTAGAAAATCAAGGTTATCAATTTGAAGCTGCCGAAGCTTCTTTTAAGTTATTGCTTGAAAAAGAGCTTAAAAAATGTAAGAAGTTCTTTGATCTGGTAAGTTTCAAGACTGTAGTTGAAAAAAGAGAAGACGGTAAAATGGCTTCTGAGGCTACGATTAAATTAAAAATTAAAGATAAGATGGAACAAGCTACTTCCGAAGGTGACGGTCCAGTTAATGCTTTAGATGCTGCTCTTCGCAAGGTCCTAGCTAAGTTTTATCCGACCCTTGCTTCGATGCATTTAACTGATTTTAAGGTGAGAGTCCTAGATGAAAAATCAGGTACGGCGGCCAAAGTAAGGGTGCTTATCCAATCTCAGGATGAAAAAGATAATTGGTCGACTATCGGAGTATCGGAAAATATCATCGAAGCCTCCTGGCAAGCCCTTTTGGATAGTGTGGAATATAAATTGCTGAAGGATACCAAGAAGCCCAGTTGAGGGTAGTTTCCAGCCAATATTTACCTGCTTTAGCCTAGAAAATAACCTTTTAACAAGCAGGTCAATTTCATATTGTTTTTTCAGAAGCTAATGATATAATTTAAGGACTATGAAAGGCGCTAAGATACTAATTGAAAGCTTACTTAAGGAGGGAGTTGAGGTAATTTTTGGCTACCCGGGAGGTTCAGTCATACCTTTGTTTGATTCTCTTTACGATTCTCCAATTAAGCTTATCGTTCCCCGCCATGAACAAGCTGGAGCTCATATGGCTGATGGTTATGCTCGTTCAACCGGAAAGGTCGGAGTTTGCCTAGCAACTTCTGGGCCTGGGGCAACCAATCTAACTACTGGTATTGCCACCGCTCATATGGATTCAGTTTCAATGGTAGCTATCACTGGACAGGTAAAGAATTCTTTAATCGGTAACGATGCTTTTCAGGAAGCTGATGTTACTGGAATCACCCGTTCTATTTCCAAGCATAATTACTTAGTAAAAGACGTTAAGGATCTAGCTTATACAATAAAAGAGGCTTTTTACTTAGCTAGCAGCGGAAGGCCGGGGCCGGTTGTTATTGATCTTCCGGTAGACGTTCAAATGCAAGATGCTAAGTTTGACTATTTTGATAAGATTGAAATAAGGAGCTATCGGCCTAGCCACTTCGGCCATGCCGGTCAAATAAAGAAAATTCTTAAGCTAATCTATAGTGCTAAAAAACCGGTTTTAATTACCGGAGGTGGAATTATTATCTCCGGAGCCAATCAGGAGCTTTTGCGGTTTGCTGAGAAAACTAATATTCCGGTTACGACCACTTTTATGGGTTTGGGTGGTTTTCCTTCGACCCATAAGCTAGCCTTAGGTATGCCGGGGATGCATGGAACAGTTTATGCTAATATGGCTATCACTGAAAGTGATCTTTTAATTTCAGTGGGCAGCCGTTTTGACGACCGAGTTACCGGAAAGCTTTCTGAATTTGCACCGAAAGCCAAGATAGTCCATATTGATATTGATCCGACTTCAATAAGCAAGAATATTAATGTTGATATTCCTGTAGTTGGCGATGCTAAAACAGTTCTTGAGCAGTTAATTGAAGAGTTAGATGAATCAAAACTTTCTAATTTAGATAGTTGGCATAAGAACATTGAAACTTGGAAGAAAAAGAATCCGCTTAAGTACAGCCAAGAAAAAACCGGAAAAATTAAACCTCAATATGTTATCGAGGAAATTTATAATCAGACTAAGGGCGGAGCGATAATCGTTACTGAGGTAGGCCAACATCAGATGTGGGCAGCCCAATTTTATAAATATGATTATCCGCGTAGCTTTTTATCAAGCGGTGGTCTGGGCACAATGGGTTATGGCTTTCCGGCAGCAATCGGAGCTAAAATAGCAAATTCTAATAAGGAAGTAATAGTTATTGCCGGAGACGGCTCTATTCAGATGAATATTCAGGAGTTAGCAACTTTGAGTGCTTATAACGTTAACATAAAGATAATTATTCTAAATAATAATTATTTGGGTATGGTTAGGCAATGGCAGGAGCTTTTTTATGATCGTCGCTATTCGGGAACGCCTTTAAAAAACCCTGATTTTGTAAAGGTTGCCGAGGGTTATGGTATAAAAGGCATCAGGGTAAAAAAGCCCTCAGATGTAAAAAGTGCAGTAAAAGAAATTTTATCTTCAAAAAAACCAGTTTTGGCTGATTTTTGGATTGAAGAGGAAGAGAATGTTTTTCCAATGGTTCCGGCTGGTGAGGCTATTAATCGGATGATTGGAGGCATGGCATAGAAAATGAAAGATAGAAGAGAAGGGCCCAAAGAAAGAAGAAGAGAGGGCAAACCAAAGAAGTCGCGGAAGAAAGATAAACGGCTGACTAAGAAAGATCGAAGAAAGTTTAACATTCTTCACGTATAACTATTTATTAGGTAATGATAAAACATACAATTCAAGCACTAGTTGAAAATAAGTTTGGCGTATTGGCTAGGGTTGCTTCTTTATTTAGCGCTCGCGGTTACAATATCAGTTCTTTGGCTGTCGGTGAAACTCAGGATCCAACAATTTCTTGCATGACGATTGTGGTTAGCGCTGAAGATGAAAGAATACTAGAGCAGATTAAAAAGCAGCTCCATAAACTTATTGATGTTATCACGGTTATTGATTTTACGCGTCGTGACCATATCGATCGAGAACTGCTTTTGGCCAAGGTTGTTAAAACCAAGGAATCAAAAGCCACGATTGATAAATTAATTAAGGCTTACGATTTAAAACTTACCGAAGAAACTGGCGGTTACTGCATTATTGAAGTTTCTGCTGAGCATCATAAAATAAAAGAAGTCCTCCAAAGTCTAAAAAAGTTTGAGCTTAAAGAATTGGTAAGGACAGGTAGGATAGCAATTAGCAAATAATTCGCCTCAACAACTTATGTTCCATAAGTCGGGGGCTCACTAAACAAGGAGGAAAGTTATGGCAAAGGTGTATTATGACAAAGATGCGGATTTGGAACTTATAAAATCAAAAAAAATTGCTATTATTGGCTATGGCATACAAGGAAGAGGCCAGTCTTTATGCTTACGTGATTCTGGTTGCCAAGTTATTGTCTCTGAACTTGAGGGGACAGAGAATTACAAACAGGCCAAGGCTGATGGTTTTGATCCAGTGACTGCCGAAGAAGCAGCCAAGAAAGCCGATGTTATTCAGATTTTAACTCAAGACCATGTTCAGGCTAAAGTTTATATGGATAAAATAAAGCCTAATTTAAAAAAGGGAAAAGCACTTTGTTTTTCGCATGGTTTCAACATTCGTTTTAAACAGATTAAGCCATCTAAGACGGTTGATGTTTTTATGGTTGCTCCAAAAGGGCCGGGTGCCTTAGTTAGAAGGATGTATGAGCAGGGGAAGGGTGTACCTTGTTTAATTGCTATACATCAAGATGCAACCGGAAAAGCTAAAGATATTGCTTTATCTTATGCAAAAGCAATCGGTGGAACTAGAATGGGAGTTATTGAAACAACATTTTCTGAAGAAACTGAAACTGATCTTTTTGGTGAGCAAGCTGTTCTTTGCGGTGGAGTAACCGAATTGATTAAGGCTGGTTTTGATACTTTGGTTGAAGCTGGATATCAACCGGAGATTGCTTATTTCGAAGTATTACATGAATTAAAATTAATTACTGATTTGGTTCAAGAGGTTGGAATCAGCGGTATGCGCCGGAGAGTTTCTGACACGGCTTGCTATGGCGATTTAACCCGTGGCCCAAGAGTAATTACTGATAAGACTCGTAAAACAATGCAGAAAATGTTAAAAGAAATTACCTCAGGTAAATTCGCCAAGGAATGGATTAAAGAAAATGAAACCGGTCGTGAGAATTTTAATAAATTAATGAAAGATGGCGATAATCATCAGATCGAGAAAGTAGGAAAAGATTTAAGAGAAATGATGCCTTGGATGAAAGAATAGTTAATGGAAAAAGTAATAATTTTTGATACAACTTTACGTGATGGTGAGCAGGCTCCAGGGGCAGCGTTAAGCTCTGAGCAAAAGCTAGAGGTTGCCTATCAATTGGAGCATTTAGGGGTTGATGTAATTGAAGCTGGGTTTCCGATAGCTTCGCCTGACGATTTTAAAGCTGTTGATTTGGTTGCTCGCAATATCAAGAAAGGTATTGTTTGCGGTTTAGCTCGTTGTCTTAAAAAAGACATTGAGGCTGCCCGGGATTCTTTAAAAAGAGCAAAACATCCTCGGATGCATATATTTCTAGCTACGTCAAAGATTCACCTTAAATATAAGTTTAAAAAGGCTGAAGCTGAAATATTAGCTTTGGCTAAGAAGGCTACCGCTTTGGCTAGAAACTATTGTTCCGACGTTGAATTTTCTCCTGAAGATGCGACTCGCACGAATCGAGATTTTTTATTTAGAGTGATTGAAGCCGCAATTAGCCAAGGGGCTCGGACGATAAATATTCCCGACACAGTCGGTTATTCCTATCCCCAAGAGGTACACTCCTTGATAAGTGATATTATCAATAATGTTCCCAGTATCAACAAGGCAGTTATTTCAATTCATTGCCATGATGATTTGGGTATGGCCGTTGCTAATTCGCTTTCAGCGGTGTTAGCCGGAGCTCGCCAGGTTCATTGCACAGTTAACGGAATTGGTGAACGAGCCGGGAATGCTTCGTTGGAAGAGGTGGTAATGGCCTTAAAGACTCGTAAGGATGCTTTTAAGGGAATTACCATTGATATCAATACTAAGGAGATTCTACGTATTTCAAAGTTAGTAAGTCATTTAACCGGTTTTGTTGTCCAGCCGAATAAGGCTATTGTTGGCAGAAATGCCTTTGCTCATGAGGCCGGGATTCATCAGGATGCAGTTATTAAGAAGAGGAATACTTATGAGATAATGGATCCTAAGGATGTTGGTGTAGATAAGAGCCAGATTATTCTAGGTAAACATTCTGGGCGGCATGCTTTGGCTAAGCGCTTAGAAAGGTTAGGATTTAAATTTTCAAAAGAAAAAATAGATTTGGTTTTTAAACAGTTTAAGCAGTTAGCTGATAAGAAAAAGGAAATTTTTGATGATGATTTAATTGTTTTAGCTGAAGAAGAAACAAAACCTAAGCACAAAGCTTATCAGTTTATTTCAATAAGAGTAACTACCGGAACTGGTATTGAGCCAGAGGCAGTAGTTAAAATTAAGCATAAAAATAAGATTCTTGAAGCTAAGTCAAGTGGTGACGGACCGGTGGACGCCTGCTATCGAGCAATTGATAAATCAACTAAAATAAAAGCTAGGCTTACTAATTATAAGATTGAAGCAATTACCATTGGAAAGGATGCTCAAGGCCTGGTAAGAGTGGAAATTAAGGCCAAAGGTAAACAGAGCTCTGGCAGAGGCTCAAGTACCGATATTTTAGAGGCTTCGGTCAAGGCTTACCTTGATGCTCTGAATAAAATTATTTAATTCTGCTAGCAATTGGATTTTACTGAATAATTAAATTGAGGTTTTTAATGAAGTATATAACTAATCTTATTGCCATCGGCGTAATTGCTTTTTTAGTTTTTGGTGCCATTAAGTTTAAGCAGACTGACGCCTATTCTACGGCTCGCTGGCATGTATCAAATTTTTTTAAGAGTACTAAGAATTTTGTTGAAGCTAAGAAGAAAAATATAAGTGAGGAGTTAAAACCTTCCCGCCAGCGCCCATTAACTTTTATGCAAATTCAGGGAGAACTTCAGAACTGGATGCCGGAAGTTTTCCTGGAGCAGTTTGGTGATTCTGATTGGGAGCTTATGTGGAACCTTGTTTATATAGCGGATAAGGTTGATGACGGTGGTTTTAAAGTATACCGCTATAAAACTCGTGAAGAAGTTGAATCTATCCTACGTTATGAGTATACAGATCTTAATTATTTAAAGGATAATGATTGGCGGGAACTTTGGAGTATAGCCAAGGTATCATGGTGAGATGAACCAGAGTAAAAAAGCTCTTTATGGTTTAGTTGGATTTCCAATCAAACATTCCTTTTCTCCAGCCATGCATAATGCGGCATTCGCCGCTTGTAATATTTCTGCTGAGTATAAATTATTTGAAGTAGAGTCTCCGGAGCTAGAAAACTTTTTGCTCAAAAGAAACGATATTGCTGGTTTTAATATTACCATTCCTCATAAGGTGAAAGCTTGCCAAATTCTGGAGAAGAACTTTCCTTTTAACAAAAATTCAAAAGCAACGCTAGATGATTTATACTACGTTAAATTATCGGGAGCTGTAAATACAGTAAAAAGAAAAGGTGAAGGCGCAGATTATTACAACACTGACGCGAGAGGTTTTTTAAGGTCTTTAAAGGAAGATTTACAGTTTGAACCAGAAGCTAAAACTGTATTACTTATTGGGTGTGGCGGAGTTGGTAGAGCTGTGCTTGCGGCTTTAAGTTGGAAGAATGGAGGAGCTGAAAAAATATACATATATGATTTAAACCAAAAAGCTATTGATTCTTTACAAAGACATTTTTTAACCCTACCTCAAGAATGGAGAGCCATTGCTGATAAAAAAATCGAAGTTATCTCGCAAGATAAAATAGCTGAGAAAATAAAGGAATCTCAACTATTGGTTAACGCAACACCTTTGGGAATGAAAGAAGGAGATCCTTCGCCAATTGATAAAAATATGCTTCATAAAGATTTATTTGTTTATGATGTGGTGTATAATAGGAATACAGAGTTAATTAGCGATGCTAAGGCGAGGTGTAGTGCAGTTTCCGGGGGTCTGGGGATGCTACTTTATCAAGGGGTAGCGGCTTGGGAGTTATGGACTAAGAAAACTGCACCGGTTGAGGTAATGCGTAAAACTTTAAACGAGGAGATTAAGAAAAAATGTTAGAAAAGATAGTTGCCTTTATTTTGGGAAGCTGTTTGGGTAGTTTTTTGAATGTTTGTATTCATCGATTACCGAAGGAAAAATCTGTTGTTCGGCCGCGTTCGTTTTGTCCGGAGTGTAAGGTAACTATAAAGTGGTATGATAATATACCTCTGTTGAGCTATTTAATTTTAAGAGCCAAATGTAGAGGTTGCGGTGAGAAAATATCATTTAGATATCCTTTGGTTGAGTTGATTACTGGAATTTTGACTTTGGTTCTTTATTCAAAATTTGGCTTAAGTGTTCTTTTATTCAAATTTGTTTTCTTTTTCGCCTTATTGGTTGTAGTTTCTTTTATTGATATTGATTACCATGCCATTCCGGTTTATTTATGTGTTGTTGGAATCATTGTCGGCTTGGCTTTTACGATTGTGCCAAGTTTAAATATATTCAAATCAGGAGTGGTCAGCCTAGATGGATTACCGCTATTTTTGGCGGTTAAAGGGCTTATTTTTGGTTTCGGTTTTACTTATTTATTTAAGTTTTTCGGTGATGTTTTTATTGATTTTTATTTAAAGTTTAGAAAAAAAGAATCAATTGAGGGGGAAACTGAATCCCTAGGCTTAGGAGATGTTGATTTTATGGGCATGGTTGGTGTATTTTTGGGAATGCAATCGGTTGTCTTGGTATTTTTTCTAGCTCCTTTTTTTGCGGTTTTTTATTCAATTTTTGCACTTATTTTTAAAAAGTCACATTTAATACCTTATTTACCGTACTTATCTTTAGCGACTCTGACTGCGTTTTTTTGGGGAAGTAAAATTCTGAGTTTTATATTTTAAACTGGAGGTAATAGATGAGAATTTTAACTGCCGGTGAGTCTCATGGTGAGGCTAATATTGCTATTTTAGAAGGCTTTCCTAAGGGTGTTAAGATTGATGCAGAAATTATAGATCAGGAGTTACAAAGAAGAGCTTCCGGACCAGGTCGAGGAAAGAGAATGTCAATCGAGAACGATAAAGTTCGGATTCTTTCCGGTCTTCGTAATAAAATTACCTTGGGAAGTCCGATTGGCCTATTGGTTAAAAATAAAGATAATACTATTTTTGCTCAAAAGGCTGATAATTTGTCAGCGATGAATGTGCCGAGACCGGCTCATGCTGGTTTAGCCGGCGCTTTAAAGTATGGTGAGAGCGATGTGAGAAATATCTTAGAGCGTTCTTCAGCCAGAGAGACTGTTGCTAGGGTCTGCGTAGGCTCAGTTTGTAAACAATTTTTAAGTAATTTCAAAATACAGATTGTAAGTTTTACTCTTGGTTTAGGTGATGTGGTGTCTGACAAAAGGCCAACCAGCATAAGTGAGATAATCAATAAGACTAAAAAATCAAAACTTAATTCTATCGATAAAGATAGTCAAATGTTAGCCGAGATTAATAAGGCCAGGAAGGATAAGGATACCCTTGGTGGCATTATTGAGATTTGGATAGCTGGTTTACCAGCCGGGTTAGGTAGCTGTATGCACTATGATCAGCGTCTTGATGCCAAACTGGCTTATAATTTAATGAGTATACCAGCAATAAAAGGGGTAGAGGTTGGTTTGGGATTTGAATATGCGCTAATGCGAGGTTCAGAAACCCATGATGCTATTTGTTATTCTAAAAACAAAGGGTTTTACCATAAGGCTAATAATTCCGGCGGAATCGAAGGCGGTATGTCTACTGGTGAACCGATTGTTTTGCGTATAGCTATGAAGCCAATAGCAACTTTGGCTGAACCATTGGAATCAGTTAATCTTAAGACTAAAAAAATCGACAAAGCTCCAACAGTGCGTTCAGATACTTGCGCTGTAGTTGCTTGTGGAGTGATTGCTGAAAGTATGTCAGCCATTGCAATTACTGAAAGTATGCTAGAGAAGTTTGGTTGTGATTCATTAGCTGAAATAAAAACCAATTATAAAAATTATTCTAAATAAGCAATATTTTTAGGTCAAATATAAGAATATGATAAAAAAGGAAGCATGATTAGAGAAGGCTTTACTTTAATTGAGCTAATCGTAGTTATTGCAATCATTGCAATTCTAGCAGCAATCATCGCTCCCAATGCTTTTAAGGCGATAGAAAAGGCAAAGGTTAGTAAAGTGGTGAGTGATTTAAAAACTTTAAAAACTGCAGCGATGTCTTATTATGGTGACACTGGTCAGTGGCCGCCTGATGTTTGCCCTAATGATGATCCTGGTTTTATGAGTCATGATGCGTTCCTTACGGCTTGTTGTATTACCGTTCCTAATGGAGATATCCCAGCTTTTATTGCTTTGATTGAAGATTATTGGGATGGTCCGTATTTAGAAGGGGGGTTTCCTAATTCAACGCCTTGGGGTGGAAGCTATGATTGGGAATGGTGGCCGTCCGGAGCAGTGGTGTGGCAAATGCCGCCAGGTTGTTATATAAGCGCTCGTGCCAAGTGGGATAGTACTCCCGCTGTTTGTGGTTTTGCTGTTGGTAATTCCGGTACTGAAGTTCCGGCTAATGCAGAGGTTAGACTTCAGCAACAAGATTTTGACCGGCATCTTTTGCCAGCCCCGGCTACAGTGGATGATCCTAGCGGTCTTGTTATTTTGACAATAGCAAATTTTTAGGAGGAGTACTAATGTTTGATATGAATAAGTTAGGTGATTTAAGTAAAATGGCCAATCAGGCTAAAGAGATTCAGAAGAATCAGGAACGCCAACAGAGTGAACAGTTAACTCTCTTAAAAAAGATATCTAAGCAGCTTGAGGAAATAGTAGTACTACTTAAGCAGAAGCAATAGTCTAATAAAAAAAGGATTAAAAATGATTGAGAAGATAGCTTTGGTCGCGGCAATAGTTTTACCATTTTGGAATATCCCTTTAATTGTAAGAATTGTAAAGAGAAAGTCTTCACGTGATATTAGTATGTATTGGGCTTTGGGCGTTTGGATTTGTTTTGTTCTAATGGCTCCTTCGGGATTTACTACTGATGATTTAGTTTGGCGAACTTTCAATATTGCTAATTTGATTCTTTTTAGTTTAGTAGTTATTTTTGTCTTAGCTTACCGTAAAGGAAAGAAAAACTAAATAATGTTAATATGAATTTACCGAATACAGTTTTTTTTAAATTCATTAAGCAGTACCCGAGGGTTTCAATAGCGCTTGGTCTAATTATTTTAGTCATCTTGTTATTTTTACCAGGTTCATTAGAGAAAAAGATAAAACTTTTGATACTTTCGGCAATTTTAGGTTTTTTTGCGGCTTTAGGGCTAAAATATTTTTTAGCTAGGAGGAAATCATGAGTGGAGTGTTTGAGAAAATTAGCAGTTGGTTTGGTTCTAACGAGTCAGTGAAACATGTTCGTTGTACCGAGAGTGCAGTGAAAGAAGTAATTGAAGCAGTCATTAATGAAATTGGCCTAAAGAGAAAAGTGGACAATATTACTTATCGGCCCAAACATCATTGGTATATCGTGCGTTTTTTCTCACCACCTAGCTGCATTATCCCTCGACAATTTATAGAAGCCTATTTAAAGACTGATGGCGTAAAAGGCAAAGCAGAGATTGTTGAGATATTGTCAGTTAAGCAAAAAGGTTTTGAATTGATTTAAATTTTTAGTTTAGGTGTTATAATGAAATTAATGCGAGAATTGATTGTTAGTATTTTTTTAGTAGTTTTCCTGTCGGGTTGTACTGGTTTTCTTGATGAAATAACGCGCCAACCAGGACCTAAGATAGGGTATTATTCTAATTTAGAGGGGTTATCTAAAGAAGCCGTGGCCAGAAAGTTTGGTCAGCCGACCTCAAAAGAAATTTCTTTTAGCTTTAAACATCGCACCGATCATTGGAACTATCGACTTGCTGAAGAAAGAGGAATGAAGATTACCTTTACTGACGGTTACGTTAGTGAAGTTTCCTACGATTAAGTTTTTTATTGAGTGAGTAGGTGAATAAAGCACAATCAATCATGAAGCTTTTATCAGGTATTAGTTTAGTTGTCTTCATCTGTTTGTCTATCGGTTGTCACCAATATGCAGCGGTAGAAAACTATACTGTTTTTACGACACCTTTTGGCCCGGTTGCAAAGGGTGATTCAATGCGCGAGGTTGTCAGTAGACTGGGTAACCCGATGAATGTCAGTAATTACAAGCGAAAAGAAGTTTGGAGCTACAATTTTGAAAAAACCGGAGAAGTGTTTGTATACTTTGAAAAGGGAAATGTTATTGACATGCAATTTCCAAATAAACCCAAAACTTGCGATAAGTGCAAAGGTGAACAATGAAAATAAAAGTTCTTATTGTTGATGATGAGAAAGAGGTCGTTGAGTCATTAGAACGAGGCCTTATCAAAGAAGGTTTTGATACGGTTTGCGCTTTTGACGGAATAGAAGCAAAGAATAAGATATTAAGTGACAATCCGGATGTAATATTGCTTGATCTTGTTATGCCTGTTTTGGATGGTTGGGGGGTTTTACAATGGTTACGTGAAGAAAAAAAATCATTCATTCCTACCATTATCCTTTCAGCTAAAGATGGGGTATCGGACATGAAGCGAGGCTATAACTTAGAAGCAGATACCTATTTGGTTAAACCGGTAAGCATTGAGGACGTGGTTAGTGGGATTAAATTAGTGTGTTCTTTAGGCGCAGAACAGGATAGAGTGTGATAAGTAAGTAAAAAGGAGGCCCAATGGCTAAAGCAGGAATAGTATTTTTAAAAATATTTAGAGTATTAATTGGTTTAGTACTTTTAGTTTATAGTGCATGTTTGTTGGGCAGTTTTTTCTCGGTCTCGGTGCATGACTATATAGGTGCTTTAGGCCAGCAATATAAGGTGATTGGGTTTATCTTTGCCGGTCTTTCTTCTACGCCAGCCTTTGCTTATCTATCTTTGTTCGTTGGCTCAATATATTTTTTAGCGGCTATCTCGATACTTAGCTTGAAACATAATCCGCGTATTGGTGCTACCTATATTTTATTTTCGGTGTGGGTATTCATTGTTTTTATTCTAGCCTTAAAAATTAAGGAAGGCATTGGGGTTGGTTTTTCGAACCCAGACTTTATAGCTAGTGTAACCGATTTTTTTAAAATAATGGTACCATTGGTAATCCCAGCTTTATTTTTACCGTTTTTTACCGGCGGAGAGTAAAAAAGGCTTTACCCAGATTGTATTTTTGATATAATAAGTCTTAACAAGGAGGTGTCCAGTGAAAAAGATAGTTCTTTTAGTAGTCATATTGCAGTTATTTTTTCTTCCCGTACATGCTCAAGATTATAATGCTTTACGTAAATTCGGAAGAGGTCTTTCTAACACTTTTCTCGGGTTAACTGAAATTCCTCGTCAGATGGGGATAACTCGTGAAGAATCTGGCAGTGTAGCCGGTGTTTTTTACGGAGCGCCAAAGGGCATTCTTTTTACTGTCGGTAGAATGGCTATAGGCTTGTATGAAGTAGTTACTTTTTTAATTCCACCCTATAAGCCGGTGGTTGAACCAGAATTTGTACTTACTGAAGAGTATAATGACCTTACTCCTGATGAGGAGTAGAGGAATTATAGATATTTTTTTAAGCTGGCCGAATATTGTTGGTGGTGGTCTCATAAAGGCATGCCAATACATCTATCGTTGTTAGGAAAAAAGTTATGAAGACAGAGAGAGTTCATAAATTTTCCTCAGCCCAAAGCCTTAAACAGTTTAATTTCAGTATAATTATTTTTGTTGGAGCAATAATCCTTTTGGTTGTTTTTAAGAATTTTCAAGTTTCCAACCAGCAAACCTACGGAGATTTACACCTTCGGGACAAAGAAGAGATTGCTCAGGCTTTTGTCCAGCTAGAGCTTAGATTATCAGAAGTCGAATTCGCAGATTTAAATAGTTTGATTGCAAAAGGCATGAGGGTGCTTCCTGAGTATGAGCGAGATAAACTTGAAAAATTGCAGAAAAAATACGCCTATAAAGGGCATAAGAGCTTTACTGAAGATGATGTTTTAGCTATGCGGCAGTTAAACTATAAGGCGATTGGTTTACTTTCTGAGGAAGATCAGTCTAGATTTCATTATCTTATGCTTAAGGCTACTGGAAAGGTTTCCGATAATTAGCGTTTAACTTTAAGTGAGTTTTAGCGATGATTAAAAAATCAATATTATTAATTTTCACAACTGGTTTCGTTTTTTTTGCTCAAGCCGAAGTGGTTGTTTTTAAAAATGGCAAAGTTATTGAAGGGGAAATAACCGAGCGAACTTCGCAATATTTAAAAATTGAGCTTAGTGGCATATCAATAAAATATTATCTTGAAACGATTGAAAGCATTGATGGTGAGAAAATTTCTGATCTTGGGCTTAGTAAGGAAGGCGTAGAATTAGGCGCTAAGGTTAAGCAAGATAGAGTAATCAGTGAGACTTGGCGCAAGCATTATGCCCAGGCTGAGCAATATCTTGAGAATCGTCAATACGAACAGGCAATATTGGAGTTTAATGAGGTTTTGAAAGAAGACCCTGGAGCATATGAGGCTTATACTGGCATAGGTTTTGCTAACATTCAGCTAGGTAAGTATGAAGAAGCTATAGCTAACTTTAAAAAGGCTATAGAAATAAATTCTGAATATGTTCAAGCTTATGATAATATCGGAGTTGTTTATTCATTTTTACGCCGCTATCGTGAAGCTTTGCCTTATTTTGATAAAGCCATAAGTATAGATCCAGAATTTGTCACTGCTTACAATAATCTTGCATCTACCTATCTTTTTCTGGGTCAGTATCAAGAAGCGGTTATCTATTATCAGAAAGCTTTTCAAATTGACCCTCAAAATGCCGACTCTGCTCGTAGCCTTGGTGTGGCCTATAATGATTTGGGTAAGGCAAAAGAAGCCAAGGAATATCTTGAGAAAGCAATAGAGCTCTATAAGGCTCAGGGTGACTATCATGGTGTGCAAAAAGCAGAGGACCAACTCAAAAACATTCCTAAAGATTCTCTTAAATGAAAGCTTATAAAATTCTGCTCACAGCCTGTATATTCCTGTTTATTTTTCTCTGTTTCTTTCATTATTTTTCTCAGAGGCCTCTTTGGGGAGATGAGAAGTTCGTTCTCGATAACATCAGAGACAGATCATTTAAACAACTCTTCGGAGTACTTAAAGACAGCCAGGCTTTTCCTCGAGTTTATTTAGGGATAGTTCAATCATTTTCAAAAGTGTTTCAGTATCATGTTTTGTCGTTACGTTTTTTACCATTTCTTTGTATGCTGTCGGCATTTTTTATTTGGAAGAGAGTGTATCGTCAAGTCCTAGATAGTCGTTGGCTGGCGTTATTAACCTTATCTTCTTTGAGTAGTATTTATTATTTTAGTTATTATGCGGCGGAATTAAAGCCTTACTCTATGGATGTATTGGTAGTAGCTATATTTTGTCTTTATTTTGTTTATCAAAAAAAACTGGACTCTAAAGGCCTTTCAAAAAAGTTTATTGTTGCAACTTTACTTTTACCGATTACCCTTTTCTTTTCCTATGCTAGTTTTTTAGTTTTTTGGATTGTAATTTATAATTTTTTATTCGTTGTTAAAAGAAGTCAAAAAATACTCTATCTTTTAATGATCTATTCTGCACTTTGTTTTTTATTTGGAATTTCGACATATTGGATTGATTTGAGACATGGCTATTCAACTCCCGGGCTCATATCTTATTGGAATGATTATTTTGTTTGCACTGATTCGGCCTATTGTTTTTTTAAATCCTTTGGTGAAGGTTTAAGGAAACTCGCTACTTGGTGGTTTGGTAATGTCGATTTTTTAAAGAGAAGTGCTTCTTTCGTCATACCTTTTTTTACAATTTCTTTATTTGTCTATGGTTTTAAATCTTTCAAAAGCAATAGCTGTCGACTTTTCAGTCTGGATTCTGTTGGTTTGGCTATTTTCCTTGAGTTGTTAGTTTTGGGAATTCTAAAAAAGTATCCTTTTACTGGAGAAAGGGTAACTTTATTCTTTGCTCCCTTTGTTTTTTATTTTATTATTAAAGGTATCAGCTCACTTAAAAAAATAAAAATTCTATACCGATTTTTCGTTGTTTCTTACCTTGGTCTTATTTTAGGCTGTGGCCTGAACTCGATTTTAACTTATTTAAAGCTTTATAACTGATTTTTTATTTTAAGGAGCAAAATTTATGCAAAATCAAAAGAGTATACGTTTATCAATCATTATCCCTTGTTTTAATGAGAAAAACTTTATACGAGAAATCATTGATCGGGTGAATAAAGCCCCAGTTGTCAATAAAGAGATAATTTTAGTAGATGATTGCTCGACTGACGGAACCAGAGAGTTGATCAAGAATGAGCTTCATAAACAGGTAGCTAAGGTAGTTTATAGCGATAAGAATTTGGGCAAAGGATCAGCTTTGCGCAAAGGGTTTGCTAAGGCTAGTGGAGACATTGTTATAGTCCAAGATGCTGACTTAGAATATGATCCTGAGGAATATCCAAAATTAATTAAGCCGATTATCGAAGGAAAAGCTGATGTAGTTTATGGCTCACGTTTTGTCGGGTCGAGTGGGCATCGAGTTTTGTATTTTTGGCATATGGTTGGTAATAAAGCTCTTACTCTTTTTTCCAATATATTTACTAATTTAAACCTTACCGATGTGGAGACTGGCTATAAGGTTTTTCGAAAGAGTATCCTTGATAAGGTTAAGCTTGAAGAAGATGGATTCGGTTTCGAAGTGGAAGTTACCGCTAAAGTGGCTGAGTTAAAATGCAGAATTTATGAGGTTGGTATTTCTTATAACGGAAGAACTTATGAACAAGGGAAAAAGATCGGTTGGCGCGATGGAGTTAAAACAATAGTTACAATTATTAAATACGCATTATGCCGGCAGAATTAAGAAAGGGGGTAACGTGACTAAGGGTAAATTTATATTAGTTTTTGCAGTAATTATTCTTATGAGTCAGTTTTTTGTTTTTGGGCAAGATCAGCCGCGTTGGCAAAGTCTATGTAAAGGCTCAGCTAACCCTTATTGCGTGGCTGTTGGCAAGGATGCTTGCAATAATGATTCTCATCCAATACCTTTACGTGGCCTTGAATTGGGGAAGGTAACCGGCGTTGTTTGGATCCAAGAGGGCGAAACGGTTAGCGGTGTTGGTGAATGGCCGCAAGTCGCACCAAAAAATGACTATTATTACATAATTGATAATGACATATCTGAACCTTTTATTAGGGTATGTAGCGAAATCGAAATTAAGGCAGAAGTAGAGGATGCAGGATTTAGTTCCGATTGAGATATTTTTAAGCCGCCATGAGGCAGAAGTTGTCAGGGGGTTCCTTCTAGATAGGGGAGTAGAGTCAGTAATCTCAATAGATGATGTTGGCGGTCAGCTTCCGGGCTTGAATACATTATCCGGAGGGATAAGGCTACTAGTTAGGCGGGGCGATTTAAAAAGAGCCAAAGAAATCTTGGAAAATTTAGATTGACCTTTAGGGAGGGGAGTAAACCATGTTTAAAAAGTTAAATAAAAGAGCGGAAAAATTAACTTTGATGGATGTTAAATTGTTGCAGTTATCAACTTTTTTCATAAGCATCGCAATGGTTAAGTTTATTCCTGATTTATTAAAGATTAATTATTCAATTTTATTAGTGTTGGCAATTATATTCTTAGCTAAGCCTTTTTACTCTTTTTGGCTTAAGAAGTAATATAATTAGGGGGGCCAATTTGGATAGAAACAGAGCAAGATTATTTGAACTGGTAGTATTACTGGTTGTTGTTGGAATTTTAGCGGCAGCAGCTTTTTTTAATGCTTTTAGTGTTGTTGAGAAGGCTAAGATTTCTAAAATGGCGGTTGAGGTCAAAGCTTTAAAGACAGCTTGGTATTCTTTTTACTCTGATTGCGGGTATTTTCCTACTGAAAATGATTATAAAGATAAAGGGGTTTATTCACATAGTGAAGTCGGGCCATTGATGAAAGATACAGATATCACTAAGGATGTTCTAAGCAGAAGCAGTTGGAATGGCCCTTACTATAAAGGTAAGTGTCGTTCGCCATGGCTTGCGCCTTACTTATATGATAATGACAACAACAACGTATACGATCCAGTTATTGGAACTAATCCTTATCGAGGGACTAATATCGGTATATCAGAATTAGATTTTAATGGAGATGTAGAAAAGATAGTTCCGGCGATGGATGAAATAATTGATGATGGAAATTCTTCAACCGGAAGCCTTAGATATACTCCTAATAAGCGAGTTTTTTATTTGATTCATAATAATTATTAAATTTAAAAAACAATGAAAAATACAAAAATGGTTAAGTTAATTTTGGGAATTATCGCTTTAGGGGTTCTGCTGACTTCAGCTACTTGTTCCTTTCGGCCACAGCCAGTTATGAAGATTAAGGCAGGAAGGATGACGATAGTCGATTGTTTGCAGTTTCTTGTAGCTGAAGAGAAGGGATTTTTTAAGCAAGAAAACTTAGAGATAGAAACTGTTATTATGGCTGGTGGTGCAGATATCGCCCCGGCAGTAGAGTCTGGAGAGCTGGATATTGGTTTTTCGAATGTGCCTTCGATAATCTTTGCCTACGATAAAGGGATTAAGTTTAAATTTCTAACTCCGGGATCTTTCCGGGATTCGAGTATAGGTACCGACTCGCAACATCTACTAATGTATAAAGGGTATGATTCTTTAGATCCTGAAGATTTTAACGGTAAGACAGTAGCTATAAATACGATGGCCAATATAAATGAATTAGCAATCAGGGCCTGGTTCGATAAGAACAAGGTAGACATTGACAAGGTTAATGTAGTTCCGGTTCCTTTCCCACAAATGGAATCAGCCTTTGAGACGCAGCAAATTGACGTTGCTATTGTCAACGAGCCTTTTGCAACTTTAAGTCTTTTACACGGCGTTACCAAGGTTTTAGACAGGTACCCGCTTAATGCTATCTCCAGACGGTTAATGGTTGCCAGTTGGTTTGTTACCGAATCAAGACTAAAAGAACACCCCAGGGAAATTCAAGCCTTCATCAGGGCAATTAACAAAGCAACTAAGTTTATCGTGGATAATCCTGAAGAGACAGCCGAGATTGTTGCCTATAACACTCGGTTGCCAAAGGAGTTATCGGGAAAAATTCGTCTGCCTCTTTTTACAGAGCATATACTTAAAGAGGACTTACAGGTAATGATTGATGCCTCATTCAAATACGGTTTTATAAAGAACAAATTTGATGCTCAAGAAATAGTAATTGAAGAATTAAAGCTAAAATAGATTAGAAATGAAGATACGTGCTAAATTAATTATTTTGTTTGTGGTTGTGGCCGTTTTAATTACCTTGATAAACGGATTTGTTTTTGTTATTCAGGGAGAAAGCTCTTTGGCCCAAAGGACGGAAGCTCAGCTTGAAAGCGTTACCGTATTAAAGGGGAATCAGCTTAAGGTTTTTATTAAGGATGCAACCAGCCGCTTAGAAGGTATAGCTCGGGAGAGAGTCCTTGTCGATAATTTTTTAAAATCAGTTGAGAATAAAAGTAGCCAATCTAACTTGGGAGATAATTGTCAGGAGTGCCATGAGCTATTAAGAGAAAGATTGGTCGGTGATCAGGATTTTAAAGAGCTGTTTATCTTAAATAGTCGAGGAGATGTTTATCTCTCGACCGATAAGGCCAATCAGGGGACAGATAAAATCTCGATGCCTTATTTTATTGAAGGCAAAAAAAACATATTTGTTCAGAATTTTTACTACAGTATAAGATTGAGGCAGTTGACTACGGTTATTGCTGTCCCGATTAAGGATTATAAGGAAAAGGTTATTGGTGTGTTGGCGGCTCGGATTAATTTGGATAAAATTAGTAATACTATGCTTGAGCGTTCTGGTTTGGGAGAAACTGGCGAAACTTATTTAGTTAGTAAATTTAATTACATGGTTACCGAATCAAGATTTGAGGGCGGCTTGGCTTTAAAGGGGGCGGTTTATAATGATGCCGTTAAAGACTGTCTAAAAGGAAACTCTGGGCGCAAAACTTATAATAATTACAGAGGTGTTTCTACTATCGGTGCATATAAGTGGTTTTCCGAAACAGATACTTGTTTAGTGGCTGAGATTAGTGAGGAAGAGGCATTAAAGCCAGTCAAAGAGTTAAGAGATATTATGGTTGTAGTTAATGTTGTTGTTCTTATCTTGACAGTTATTTTGAGTTTTTTTCTCTCAAGAACAATCACCAATCCGATTATCAGATTGGTAAAAGGAACAGAGGAAATTAGGAAGGGTAATTTAAACTATAAGATCGATATAAATTCAAAAGATGAGATAGGTTGGTTAGGGCGATCTTTCAATGAGATGGCTGAGAGTTTGGAGAAGACGACCGTTTCCAAAGCTTATGTAGATAGTATTATTGAAAGTATGAGTGATTCCTTGATTGTGGTTACTCCCAGATTAAAAATAGACCGGGTTAACCGGGCAGCATCTGAACTTTTAGGATATAGGGAGGAGGAGCTCATAAATAAGCCAATTGAAAAGATCATTTCGTTTAGAGATGCTAGCTTTGCAAAATCAGCACTAAAGCTGCAGATAAAAAAGGGTAGCTTGATGAATCAGGAAGTATATTATCGCACTAAGGCTGGCAAAGAAGTGCCGGTTCTTTTTAGCGTTTCGTTGATGAAAAATGAAGATGGGAGTATAAACTGTATTATTTGTACTGCTTGGGATATTACCGAACGCAAATTGGCTGAAGAAAAAATTAAAGAAGTGGCCGAGATGAAGTCAAAATTAACTTCAATGGTTTCACACGAGCTAAGAACCCCTTTAGCGGCGATTAAGACTGGTATAAATATTGTTGGAGACGGGTTAACCGGAAAAATTAATGCTGAGCAAAGTGATTTCCTTGGTATTGTTAAAAAAAATGTTGATCGTTTAGGCCGTTTAATTAACGATGTTTTAAATTTCCAGAAATTAGAATCTGGCAAAATGCAGTTTAAGGTAGAGGAAAATGATATAAACCAGACAATTAAAGAGGTCTATAAGATAATGCATTCATTAGCAAAACAAAAAAAATTACAACTTGGCCTTGAGCTTGAAAAGAATCTTCCTAAGAGTTCTTTTGATAAAGACCGAATCATTCAGGTGTTAACTAATTTGATTAGCAATGCTATTAAATTCACCGATAGTGGCCAGGTTACAATTACTACTCGAAGAGAGGCCAACCATGTTTGTGTAATGGTGGAGGACACCGGGGTTGGGCTTAGAGCTCAAGACCTTTCTAAGATTTTTGAGTCATTTGAGCAATTAGAAAGAGTAAAGGGTAGAAAAATAGAAGGCACAGGCTTGGGTCTTGCGATCTGTAAAGAAATAATCGAGCAACATAAGGGAAAGATTTGGGTTAAGTCTGAGCTAGGAAAAGGGTCTCTTTTTAGTTTTATTTTACCAATAGTAACCTAAAAAGGGATTAAAAATCCACTTAAGTTATTTTCTAATACTTTAATAAACCAAATAATTTTTCAATAGAAGAAAATCCCTTGCCTAAAATACCCTCTACTGCTATAATTTTCTAATTGTTATTTGGTATTTTTATCTGTTTTAAACCTAGGCGAGGTAGCTCAGTCGGTAGAGCGAGGGACTGAAAATCCCTGCGTGGGGGGTTCAATTCCCTCCCTCGCCACTTTTTTAAACGAAGTACCTTTTTAAGAAGTGTGAAAACTCTATTTTTTTTCATCGCTTTTCTTTTAATTTTTCCTGCCAACAGTTCATTTGCCCTTTTTAAGCCAGTTGAGAATTTAGAAGATACCCAAATAAAACGCTTAGTAATCTCTCCATTTGATTCGACTTCTGTCTATACTACTTCTAAGAATTCTTTATATCAAAGTCAAGATTCAGGAAAAAGTTTCGAAAAAGTATCGGTTTTCAAGGATGAAGAGGTTCAACATCTTTTTTTTGACCCTTATTTTGCTAACATAGTTTATATTGTAACTAGCCGGCACCTTTATCGTTGGGAAGAAAAACTAGAAGTATTATTTTCTGCTCCTGATGAGGAGTTTATTTATAGTGCTGCCCGCCATAAAGAGAAGATATACGTTGGGACCAACAAAGGGCTCTATTTTTCCTTCGAAGATGCTTTAATCTGGCATAAACCAAAGAATTCAATTGAAGCAACAGTTTATTATATCGAGCCGGCCAATGAACAAGTATATTTGGCTACTGATAGAGGTGTTTACAGCTTAAGCGGTGATGATCGGTTTAAGCGATTGTTTGTTGTGAGAAGGCAGGAAGAGGAAGATGCTGAGGAGTTTGTTCCCCGGATTATTAAGGTAGATATATTTGATAAAAATCGTCTTTGGTTGGGAACAAGCAGAGGACTGTACAGTTCCTTAAATTCCGGAAAGAATTGGAGTAAGGTTTATATTGGTGGTCTTGGCAGTCTATTTATTAATTGTATTGCTCAGACTAAGCTTCAAAATGATGTTCTTTATCTAGGCTCGACCCGTGGTTTTTTTAAGGTTAATTTTAAAAGAAAATCATCAAAACAGATTTTTGAAGGTCTTCATTCATCTTATATTTGGTGGGTTACCTTTACTCAGCAAGGAATAATTTACCTGTCTACTTCTAAGGGTTTATTTCAGGAAACCTATTTTACTCCAACTGCCAATAATAATTTTAGGGAGCTGGCAGCTAAGGAGCCTTCAATTTATGAAGTTCAGCAAAAGGTTTTGCAATATAATGAGGTTCATCCGGATAAGATAGCTAAATGGAGGAAGAGATTAAAGTTTAGAGCGTTATTACCGGATCTTAATTTAGATTATGATAAAACAGTTACTTATGACAGTGGCTCTGATAAATATTATATTGGTCCACGGGATTGGGGAGTATCCTTAAGCTGGAATCTCGCTGATTTTGTTTGGAATAGTTATGAGGATGACATTGATACCCGTAGTCGCCTTAATACTCAGTTGCGCTTGGATATAATTGATGAAATAAACCGGGTTTACTATGAGCGTCTACGTCTAAAGAATGAAATCGCAATTAGCTCTTTAACTAAAGAAGAGCTATTTTCAAAGAAGTTGCGTTTAGAAGAGTTAACTGCTATCATTGATGGGTATAGTGGAGGATATTTTTCAAAAAGAATAAAAAAACTTAATGAGCAGCAACAATAAACCATTAGTTTTAATTTTGTGCGGAGGAAGGTCTCTTAGGCTTTGGCCGCTTTCGCAATATAAAAGTAAGAATTTTTTGGATGTTTTTGGTTTTTCCCCTTTAGAGCTTACCGTAAAGCGATTTTTAAAAATCACCCCTAAAGAAAATATTTTTTTGGTAGCTAATATTTCTGAGAAGAAGGAACTTGAGAAGTTAAAAATAGTCAGAAAAGCTAATATAATTTTTGAACCACAAAGTAAAAATACTGCTGCCGCGGTGCTATTATCAATTTTACATTTAAAAAATCAGGCTAGAAAAAGTATTATCATTGCTCCGGTTGATCATTTAATTGAAAAGGAAAAAGAATTCTACAAAGCACTGAATCTTGCTTTGGCGGCAGCCCAAGCCGGTTCAGTTTGTACTTTGGGAATTAAGCCTAATGAACCTACGCCAAATTTTGGTTATATTCAAGTGAAATCAAAACAAAAAGGAAGCTACCCAATAAGACGCTTTATTGAAAAGCCAAGCCCTAGCCGGGCAAAAAAACTTATCGCTAAGGGGGGTTGTTTTTATAACAGTGGCATATTTGTGGCTTCTTTAGCTACCCTGATTGATGAATATAAGAAATACTATCCAGATTACAATCATTTTATTAGGCTGTTTGCGAAAAAGAAAATAAAATCTCTTTATCGAGGATTGGAAAATAAACCTTTTGATAAGGCAATAATGGAGAAGACTAAAAAGGGTGCTTTGGTAAAGGGTAATTTTAGTTGGAAAGATTTTGGTTCTTGGTTATCGATTTATGAAGTTTTTTCTAAGGATGGTAAGGGCAATGTTTCCAGAGGTAAATCCTTCATGAAAGATAGTCGCAATAATTTAGTTTTTCTTAATGATTTAGGAAAAAAAATATTAGTTATCGGAATGGAGGACACTTTTTTAATTGACACTAAAGATTTCATTCTTCTTGCTAACCGCGCCCATATAAACAGTCTTAAAAAAGCCTTAAAACAATTTAAGCACTAGAATCTTCAATTAAAATGACTTATTTTTATGGACCAGTCTTTTCTCGCAGGTTAGGTTTTTCTCTGGGGGTAGATTTATTTCCCAGAAAGACTTGTTCTTTTGATTGTATTTATTGTCAATTAGGCAGGAATACAAAAAAAGTTACCCGACGAATTTCTTGTGTTGAATTAGCTAAATTAAAGCAAGAACTAAAAACCATAATTAAAAAGAAACTACGGATAGATTTTATAACTATTTCCGGAAGTGGCGAACCAACTTTACATAAGGATTTAAATAAAATTATTAAAGTAATAAAGACAACCACTAACAATAAATATTCGGTGTGTGTTATTACTAATTCATCTTTGCTTTATCGAAAAGATGTAAGGAAAGAACTTAGGGCAGCAGATGTAATCATTCCTTCTTTAGATGCAGCAAGCGCAAAAGTATTTCATAAAATTAATAAGCCTTATAAGGGGGCAGATTTAAATAAGTTATCGCAAGGTATAGTCAAGCTGTCTCAGGAGTTTAAGGGGCAAATTTGGCTTGAGGTTATGTTAGTTAAGGGTATAAATGATAACTTATCGGAAATAAAGAAATTAAAAAAGATAATTGAAAAGATATCTCCGAGCAGAGTCCAACTTAATTTACCGGTGAGACCAGCAGCGGTCAAGGTAAACTTACCGAGTGCTAAGAAACTAGTGCAGATAAGGAAAATTATCGGTTTTGATGCTGAGGTTGTCTCAGACGTTTACGATGGAAGAAAAGAGTTTACCGCTTCAACTTCAAGATAAACAAATGATTAGAGAAAATATTAAAACTATTTTAAGCCAGTTGCCTCAAGGGGTGGAATTGGTGGCGGCAACTAAAGAGCGAAGCAGCGATGAAATAAACGAAGCCATTGAAGGCGGAGTTAAAATAATTGGCGAAAATTATATAAAAGAAGCCGAAGCTAAATTTGAGCTTATTGGCAAGAAAGCAAGGTGGCATTTAATTGGTCATCTCCAGAGCAATAAAGCAAAGGCGGCAGTTAAGATTTTTGACCTTATTGAAACTTTAGATTCATTGGATTTAGCCGTTATTTTGGATAAAGAGTGTAAAAAAATAAATAAGGTAATGCCAGTTTTAGTTGAAGTGAATTCAGCCTCTGAGCCTCAGAAACGAGGGGTTTTGCCTGACCAAGTAGAAACTTTTTTGAATCAGCTTTTAGCTTTTTCTAACCTTAAGCTGTCGGGTTTGATGACTATGGGACCTTGGTTAGAAGATCCTGAGGCAATAAGGCCATATTTTAGAAAAACCAAAGAATTATTTGATAAAATTAAAGCTAATTATCAAGGTAAAATAGAAATGAAATATCTTTCAATGGGGATGAGTTCTTCTTGGCGAATAGCCATTGAAGAAGGAGCTAATATTGTAAGGATTGGAACGGCAATTTTCGGAAAACGAAAAGGTTAAAATGAAGTTAAAGATAATTTTTGATAAAGAATCAGTAAATAGTAATTGTGTTGGTGGTTGGGGGGTTGCTTATTTGATTGATGATAAGATTTTATTTGATACTGCTGAGAAGGCAGAGTATTTAATTACTAATTTAAAGGCCTTAGCTGTAGATATCGTCGGTATTGAAAAGGTAGTTATTTCTCATAATCATTGGGATCATCGTGCTGGACTTACGAGTTTGCTTGAGCTTAATAAAAAAATAGAAGTTTTTGCCTGCTCTGATTTTATAGATGAGTTCGGAAAAGAACTTTTTGGATATAATTTAAAATTGGTCGAGGCCCCGCTTCAGATAGCTAACAATGTATATACCAGCGGATGCTTGTCAGTCAACTATAAAGGTAGTAAGATAAAAGAACAGGCTTTGGTTTTGAGTGGCGAAAAGGGTATCTCTCTTGTTTCTGGTTGTTCTCATCCGGGGGTTTTAGCTTTAATTAATAGGGCTAAAGAGATTTTTCCTGAAAAAAGGTTTTATTCTTTAGTTGGCGGGCTTCATCTTATGGATGAGGACGAACGGTCGATCAACTACATTGTAGATGAGGTTAAAGGAGCTGGGGTAGAGAATATTATTCCTGGGCATTGTACGGGATTTAATGCAGTTAAGGTTTTTCAAAAGGTATATCAGGAACATTTTTTTGATTTGAAAATTGGTCAAGAAATTGAACTATAGCCAAAGGGAGGTGTTTAAATGAGCTTTAGGGTTATTTTTGTAGTTTTAACTGTAGCGGTTTTAATTTCTGGATGTGTTCAGATGCGAGATTATACCGGGACTCGCGAGGGGGCTGCCGGATTAGATGTTAAGAATCGGTTCGGTGCTGGTCTTGAGAAAAAAGATTATTATGTAGTTAAGGATGGAGATGGTATTGTTATCGGTGATAACAAAGATGAAGTAATAGCTATGCTTGGTCTCCCGGATCAAGTAAGTACAACTCTTGAAGGTTATGAATATTGGACTTATGATAAAAGGAGCCTTAAACTATTTTTTTCTCAGGATCGGCTCAGGGAGTGGGAAGAATTTTAATTCAATTTTTTGTTTAGATCTCTTACGTAGTTTTTTATTTTCCAAAAATCTTTTATTTTTTCTTTTTGAAAGAAGCTAAATAGAGAGTTGTTGTGTAAGATTGGCTCATCGACATTATTTTGATAATGTTTAAATATTTCAGTCTCCGGGACTGGTGAAAATTCAGCCAGAGATACTCTTGCCCCTAGTCGGTTTATAAATTCAACATCAGATTTTAATTCATCAAGGTCTTGATTGGGGTAACCCAAAAGTAGATATATACTAAACTCACCATTTTTGAAACCGCCATTTTTGAGTGATTCTATTCCTTTAACTAAATCATCTCTGGTTGCTTTATCTCCCCAGGCCTTTTGTAATTTTGGGTTTAGGGTTTCTAAGCCAAAATGAGGGTTGATAAAACCGGATTGTTTAAGAAGCTTTGATATCTCAGGGTCTAGAAAGCGCAGATGAAGAGCATTCGGGGTGTGAAAGTTAATTTTTAATTTTCTTTTTACTATGTTGTTCAATAATATTTTTGCATATTCTGGTTCATAAAGGAAGGCATCGTCGTAGAGAACAAAATGGCTTAGACCGCGTCGGGCATATTTTACGATAAAATTAACTATTTTATCAGAGTTTATCCTAAGGAATCCCGATGAAAGTTTTTTTATAGCGCAAAAGCTACAGCTAAATGGACATCCCCATGAGGTTCTCAAGACCAGATAGTCTAAAGAGCTATAGAAATTTTCATAATCAGGAAGAGTCGAATAGAGTTCTTCTAAGTTAAACGGACAATTTATTAGTTTAAAGAATTTGTCAATTTCAGAGTTTTTAAAAATAAAGTCGCCACAGTTATTTTCTTTAGCATGGCTATCACAGAGGGTTGCGTAGGTGCCTCCTAAAATTATCGGAATTTTGGGAAATTTTTTCCTTAATATTAAATTTAATTCGATAATTGCTGGATACCAATAAGTCATTGATGAGGTAATAAGAATGTAGTCTGGATTTTTGCCAACTAAGCGTTTTTCGAATTCATCTTTAGGCATTCCGTAGCGTTTAAAATAACGGGGAATAGATTTAGCTGCTCCAGGGGTAGGAATGATTTCACAATAGTACTTACCGCGGCCAAAATCAGCTTGGGATATTTTTTTATCTAGGCAATCGATATAGTCTATTGATAACCCTTTGTTTTTTAGGTAGGTCAGAATAACTAAAAATCCATAGGGTTTGAGCCAGAAATCGTAGGCAGCACAGTCAATTATCCAGGGATTTATTGCTAAAATATTCACGAGTCCATTATAACAAATATGCTATAATAGGGAAATCTTAAGAATAGGAGCCAAGAATGTTTGAAGAAGACTTTAGAAATACGGTAAAAAAATACTCTCTTTTGAAAAAAAGGGATAAGGTGCTTTTGGGAGTTTCTGGCGGACCAGATTCACTCTGCTTGCTTCAGCTTTTTTTAAAATTGCAGAAAGAATACTCCCTAAAGTTGATCTGCCTGCATTTTAACCACCAGCTGCGTAAAGAGGCCGATAGCGAGGAGGATTTCGTAAGGCGAGCTTGCAAGCGTTTGGGTGTTGAACTTATCTCAGAAAGTAAGCCGGTTAATGATTTTTTTAAAGGGGATTCCTTAGAACAGACGGCCAGAAACTTAAGATTTGATTTTTTCTTAAAACTTTCCCGACAGACTAAATTTAAAAAAATTGCCTTGGCTCACCATAAAGATGATTTAGTGGAAACAGTTTTGATGCGTCTGATTCGTGGCTCAGGTTTAAAAGGTTTGCAGGGTTTCTTGCCAAAATCAAAATTCAGAAGCCTTACGGTTATTAGACCGCTGATTGAATTAACGAAGAGTGATATTTTGAAATGGCTTAAACAAAACAAAATCGACTATTGTCTTGATCAGAGCAATTTTGAAGATAAGTTTTTTCGCAACCGTATACGTTCAAAGCTTATGCCTTTGCTCAAGGAGCTTAATCCGAATATAGTTAACAATATTTATAATGCGGCCAGAACTATTTCTCTCGACTACTCTTTTTTGTATAGCTTTTCGCACCAGGCTTTTTTAGCCCTTAAGATGAAAGAAGGCAAGGGTAGCATTTCTTTAAGGCTTACTGGCCTCAAGGAATTACCTAAGGCAATTTTTGCTAATGTAATTAGAATTGCGATTGAAGATTTACAAGGACACACTCGAAGGTTAGAAGCCAAGCATTTAGTTGAGGTTGATGATTTAGTTGCCAAGCGGCCTCTGGGCAGTATTGTTAATCTACCATTTTTGATGGTGAAAAAAGAGCAAAATTCTCTACTCATTCAATCCTTGATTTTATAAGCCGATACAGTATAATAATTAGCGATGAATCAGAAAAAAATCCCCAAAAAGACCAAGTCTCCCAATAATAATTTCCTGCGTTCAGGATTTTTTATTATGGCTATATTTTTGGGTGTTTTGTGGTTGACCAGCCTTTTTAACTCAGAGCTTAACGGCACCGTAAAGAAGCTTGCCTACAGTGAATTTTACTATAAATTAGAACATAATTTGGAGAAGCCGGAGATAAAGTCGGTCAAGATGATTGATAATTTGATTCAGGGCAATTTTACTGAAAGTGCAGGAGGCGATCGATTTTATTTACATATACCTGCGGATGATGAAGACTTGCTTGCTTTGTTGAGAAAGAATGTTGATAAATTCGAAGTAGAGCCACCGCGTACATTTCTTTCTAATATTCTATTTTCTTTAGGACCGATAATTATTTTGATTGGATTTTTTTGGTACATGTCTTATAAGGGTAACCAAATGGGTTCTCGGGTTTGGAGTTTTGGCAAGTCCCGGGCCAAGCTTATGGATAAGGAAAAAACAACCCGGGTTACTTTTAATGATGTTGCCGGAATCGACGAAGCCAAAGAAGAACTCGAAGAGGTGATTGATTTTTTAAAAGATCCTAAAAAATTTCAGCGCTTAGGCGGAAGATTCCCTAAGGGAGTGTTGTTAGTCGGACCTCCTGGTTGTGGAAAGACTCTATTGGCTAAGGCTGTTGCTGGGGAAGCCAAGGTTCCTTTTTATAGCATTAGTGGTTCAGATTTTGTCGAGATGTTTGTCGGAGTAGGAGCTTCCCGAGTGCGGGATCTTTTTGAGCAGGCTAAAAAAGCCGCTAAAAGCGAGAGTAAGGGATGCATTATTTTTATTGATGAAATAGATGCTGTCGGTCGCCAGCGTTTTTCCGGAGTCGGCGGAGGCCATGACGAGCGAGAGCAAACTCTAAATCAGCTATTGACTGAAATGGATGGTTTTCAGACTGAGATCGGAGTTATTGTTATGGCTGCAACCAATCGACCGGATGTTTTAGACCCGGCTTTGCTTCGTCCTGGGCGCTTTGATCGTCATGTTGTTATTTATGCTCCCGATATTCAGGGAAGAGAGGGAATTCTAAAGGTTCATACTCGTAAAATTCGTCTAGCCAAAAAAATTGACTTAAAAACAATTGCTCAAAAAACGCCTGGATTTTCGGGAGCTGATTTAGAGAATCTTTGCAATGAGGCTGCTTTATTGGCAGCTAGACATGGTAAGGAATCGGTAGAGCAGTCAGAGCTTGAAGAATCAATTGAGCGGGTAATAATGGGTCCGGAGAAAAAGAGCCGAATAATTTCTAAGCGGGAAAAAGAACTAACTGCTTACCATGAAGCTGGCCATACGATACTGTCTTTATTAATTCCGGAAGTTGATTCTTTGTCCAAGGTTTCGATAATACCTCGAGGCATGGCTGGCGGTTATACTTTTACTCCGCCGCGTGAGGATCGTTGGCATAGATCTAAAAAAGAGCTTCTTGGTACAATAACCGTGATGCTTGGCGGGAGGGTGTCCGAAGAGGTAAATCTAGATGACATTACGACTGGAGCGAGTGACGATTTGACTAAAGTAACTCAAATTGCTCGCAAGATGATTTGCGACTACGGAATGAGTGAACGATTAGGTAGCTATGCTCTTGGTTCAAACCAAGGGCCAATATTTTTAGGTCGCGACTTAATTAGAGAAAAAGACTACAGCGAAGATACTGCTAAAATAATTGATGAGGAAGTTAAGCGGATTGTTGGTGAGTGCTATACAAGAGCCAAACAACTTATTACTGATAATAAAGCCAAGCTAAAAATATTAGCTGAAGCCTTGCTCGAAAAAGAAGTATTAGATGCCAAGGAAGTCAAACGCCTAATCGGTTTTAAAGATGAGGATAACCCCAGTAGTAATAAAAAACGAACAAAAAGCTAGAGAGCTGATGAGTTCTTTAGGTGTGAGTCGCCAAGGAGTAAGAATCCTGTCTCCGAAGAGCGTCTATTCGGTTTTTAAAATTGAAGGGATTAAGTCTTGGGAGGCTAATATTCTTAAGCAGCATCTTCTTTCTCAGGGTTCAGATGCCGCCATAGAGAGAGATGCTTTGGTAAAAGATATAAGGACTGGAGCTTTGATCTTTGGCAGTTTCAGTCAGTTAAAAAATCTCTGTAAAAAACTTAAAAACCAGCCGTTTAATTTAAAAGAGATATCGCAAACTTTGTCATTTTATTTAGATAATATTCATAAAGAAACTTATATTTTTAGGGCCAACAATAAGCAGCTCAAAATAAATAAGCCATTGGTTTGTGGAATTATTAATATGACTCCGGATTCATTTTTTCAAGACGGGCTGCTTAACAAAGATCAGAAATATATACTAGAAAGAGTGGAAAAGATGCTTAAAGCCGGAGCTAAGATGATTGATATCGGTGGCGAGTCAACACGGCCATTTTCAAAGCCAATAACCGAAAAAGAAGAATTAGCTAGAGTAATTCCAACCCTTAAGGCGATAAGGAAGCGTTTCAGGAAAGTTTTAATTTCTCTAGATAGCTATAAATATTTAGTGGTTAAAGCGGCCGCAGCTGAAGGTGTTGATTTAATCAATGATATTACTGCTTTAAACGGGGATTTGCGAAAAAGTTCAGTGATTAAGAACTATAAGCTGGGTTGTGTTCTTATGCATATGAAAGGTAAACCTCGAGATATGCAGAAAAATCCTCATTATAAAGATGTTATTAGTGAGGAGTTAGATTTTTTTAAGGAGAGATTACAGTTTTGTCAGCGAATTGGTATAGATAAAGAACGGATAATGATTGATCCGGGGATAGGTTTTGGTAAAGATTTAAACGATAACCTTAAGCTTATCAATCAGCTTTATAAATTTAAGGTTTTTGGTTTGCCTTTGTTTTTGGGTTTGTCGCGGAAGTCTTTTATTGGTAAAATACTTAAAAGTGAACCTGGTGAACGTTTAGTTGGTACTCTTTCAGCGACCATCCTTAGCGTGGGCCAAGGAGCAAACATTTTACGTACTCATGACGTTGCTGAGACGGTACAAGCTTTAAAAGTAGCTTCAAAAATAACCAATAACTAATGGATTTTATTTTCAGACCTTTCAATTGGAAAAATATTGTTGAGATAATAATTCTCTGGTTTGTTATCTACCGGATTTTTATTTTCCTGAAAGGCACGAAAGCCTTTTACCTTTTGCGAGGTATAATATTTTTAGTAATTGCCCTGATAGCTTTTCATTTTTTGAGTTTTCCGGTGTTAACTAGATTGTTGGCTTATTTCTTTGCCTTTTTTATTATTTTAGTAGTTATTATTTTCCAGCCTGAGCTGCGGGAGGGTCTTATCCATTTAGGCAAACGTCATATTTTTTACATAGAACCAAAGAGAGAGGAGATCGAAAATACCTTGCGCGAAATTGTTGCCACTTCTGGTACTCTTTCACGGAAAAAAGTAGGCGCTTTAATTGCTATTAAAAGAGAAATTGCCCTTAAAAAGTTTGTTGAAAGCGGTGTAATTTTAAATGCTGACCTTACTTCCGAATTACTTCAAAATATTTTTTATCCTTTTGCCCCTTTGCATGACGGTGGAGTTATTGTCGAGGGAACAAAAGTAGTAGCATCTTCCTGCCTTTTTCCTCTTAGCGAGAATTCGAGCCTGGAGAAAACATTGGGAATGCGTCATCGGGCAGCAGTAGGTCTTTCTGAGCATTCTGATGCAGTGGTAGTAGTTGTCTCTGAAGAAAATGGTTCAATTTCTTTAGCAATTAATGGACAGCTATCAAGAAATCTTGCACCTAATGACTTACTAACAATTTTGAAAGGGCAATTTACAAAATCTCGCTAGACTTAAGATTAAAATGAATAATAAAACTAGAGAGGTGGTTTATGGAGATTTTAAAAAAGATCAATATTAAAAAAGCAATTACCCATAATTTTTGGCTTAAGTTGTTAGCTTTGATTCTTGCTGTTTTTGTTTGGCTATACGTAGCGGCAACTATTACTGGCGGGGGGCAACCAGCTTGAAATTAGGTGTCAATGTTGACCACGTTGCTACCTTGCGAAAAGCGAGGGGCACGAAATACCCTGATCCAGTGGTGGCAGCACTTTGCGCTGAATATGCTGGTTGCGATTCTATAGTTGTTCATGTCAGAGAGGATCGGCGGCATATAACTGAACGTGATGCGATCTTGATTAAACAGGCAGTAAAGGTGCCGCTTAATTTAGAGATGTCGGTAAATAAAGGCATCGTTGATTTTGCGCTAACGCTTCTTCCTGCCCAGGCGACTTTAGTTCCTGAGCGAAGATTGGAGCTAACTACTGAAGGCGGGCTGGACCTTTTAAAAAATACATCCAAGATTGTAAAGGCGATAGCTAGATTGAAAAACGCCGGAATAAGAATAAGTTTATTTATTGATCCGATAAAAAGGCAGATAACTAGAGCTAAAGAGCTAGGGGTTGATTTAATCGAGATTAATACTGGTAAATATTCAGAAAGCAAAACTCAGAGTGCTTTTAGGGTTCAGTTAACCAAGATAAAGGAAGCAGTAAAATTTGCTAGAGTTAAGAAATTAACAGTTGCCGCCGGTCATGGCCTCGATTATGAAAACACTAAATCGATTGTTAAGCTAAAAGCAATTGATGAGCTTAATATTGGCCATTCAATAGTTTCTCGAGCAGTGTTAGTAGGCTTTCCGGTAGCAGTCAGCGAAATGATTTTTTTAATTAAAGGAAAGAGTAAACTATGATAGTTGGCGTTGGTATAGATATGATAAAGATAGAGAAGATTAAATCAGCATTCGAGAAGTGGGGAGATGCTTTTCGGAATCGAGTTTTTAACGATGAGGAACTTGAGAATATTCCCCAAGGTAAGATGTACTATCAGCGTCTGGCGGCTCGTTTTGCAGCCAAAGAGGCGGTAATAAAAGCTATTTCCAAGGAACACCCCTTGGCCTTAACTGATATTATTGTTTTAAATAGAGAAAACGGAGCACCATATTGTAAATTTAAAAAAGATATTGGTGTTGATATTTTTCTTTCGATAACCCACATTGAAGACTATGCGGTTGCCTGTGCAGTTGCTCAAAAGGAATCCCGAGACACATAAGGGGGATTACGGATGCGTTTTGATTATTGGGGCCTCTTTAGGCC
Organism: Candidatus Omnitrophota bacterium; assembly: GCA_021735655.1. Taxonomy (NCBI): domain Bacteria; kingdom Pseudomonadati; phylum Candidatus Omnitrophota; species Candidatus Omnitrophota bacterium. The sequence continues at coordinate 149,441 of JAIPGM010000003.1, forward strand.
TGACTGGAGCAGTCTGCCTATCAGCCAGAGCAGCTTTGAAAATTGGCGCTGGCTTAGTTAGGGTAGGCGTACCTAAGTCATTAAATAATATTTTTGAAATTAAGCTAACTGAGGAGATGAGCTTACCGCTTGCCGATAAGGGAGGTTCACTCACTGAAAGCGCTTTTTCCCAAATTGAAAAAGTTTTAGATAAGGTTGATGTCTTAGTCATCGGTCCGGGAGCCAGCCTAGCTAACCCAACCAGAAAACTAATTTTAAGAATAATTAGAGATGTCGATAAACCGATAGTTATTGATGCTGATGCAATAAGTGCCTTAGCTTCTGATTTAAGTGTTTTAGATAAAAGAAAGACTAAGCAGTTAATTATTACTCCTCATTATCAGGAATTCTCGAGGCTGGTTAAGGTTGATATTGAAGAAATCAAAAAAAATAGAAAAGAGCTTGCAGGGAACTTTGCTCTTAGGTATAATCTAACCCTTGTTCTTAAGGGTAATCGTAGCTTAGTAGTTCGCAATAAAGAGTTTTTTGAAAATGACAGCGGAAATGCCGGAATGGCGACAGCTGGGTCAGGTGATGTTTTAAGCGGGATAATTGCTGGCTTAGTTGCTCAAGGATTAAAACCTTTTGAGGCAGCAAAGCTGGGAGTGTATTTGCATGGTTTAAGCGGTGACTTGGCCGTTAAAGATAAGACCGAAAGCTGTCTAATTGCTTCTGATTTAATCGACTATTTGCCTCAAGCTATTAAAAGTTCTTTGTAATTGAATAGATAATTTGCCTAGGTAGCTCAATCTGGCAGAGCACCTCACTTGTAATGAGGATGTTGGAGGTTCGATTCCTCTCCTAGGCTCGTATTTTAGGGCAGGTACCCAAGCGGCCAAAGGGGACAGACTGTAAATCTGTTGTGCTTGCACTTCGAAGGTTCAAATCCTTCCCTGCCCATTTTTTAAAGATTGATTGCGGGCGTAGTTCAGTGGTAGAACTCCAGCTTTCCAAGCTGGTCATGTCGGTTCGATTCCGATCGCCCGCTTAATGAGATTTACATTTTTTCTAAGAAAAAATGTTTAATCGAATTATCCCGGAACACTCTCAAAAAATATCAAAGAGATTTTTTGAGTATTCGGGTGTTTCGGGGTAGACTCGAATAAAGAGATACAACATGCCTGAAAAAGTTTCGATAATCGGCGCCGGGAGCTGGGGAACAACTTTAGCGGTTGTTTTGGCCAAGAAAAAAATTAAGGTTGAGCTTTATAGTGTGTTTGAAGACCACAACCTTAAGATGCAAAAAGAGCGCCAAAATCGTCTTTTCTTAAAAGGGACAAAATTTCCTAATTGTTTAGGAATAAACCCCTCCCTGGAAGGAATTCTTAATAACAAAATTATAATATTTGCTATCCCGGTTAAATTTGTCAGGAAGGTCTTAGTTAAAATTAAGAAACAAGGCGTTCGTTTAGACAATAAGATATTGGTTAGCGTTAGTAAAGGTATAGAAGCTAACTCCTTAAAGAGGGCTTCTGAGATAATTGTTGAGGAGCTAGGGGTAAGGTCGCCAGCAGTGCTTTCTGGGCCCAATATTGCCAAAGAGGTATTAGCTGGAGTTCCTTCGGCAGCCATTTTAGCCTCAAAGAACAAGGCTATTGGTAGAAAATTACAGAAGTTATTCAACAGTCCGACCTTTAGGGTCTACTTGCATAATGATCTTGTTGGCGTAGAGCTAGGAGGAGCCTTGAAAAACATCATTGCCATTGCTTGTGGAATTTCCGATGGATTAGGTTTTGGTACAAACACTAAATCAGCCTTGGCAACTAGAGGTTTGGTTGAAATTACCCGTTTGGGCAAGAAGTTAGGGGCCAATCCTAAGACTTTTTGGGGTATTAGTGGTTTAGGAGACTTAGTTACTACTTGTTTTTCTCCCTATTCGCGTAATCGTTCGGTAGGTGAGGCAATTGGTAGTGGCCAGAAAGTAAGTACGGTTATTGGAAAGATGACCATGGTTGCCGAAGGCATTGAAACAGTAAAGTCTGCCTATCGTTTAAGTAAAAAAAGAAAGATCGATATGCCAATCACCCGCCAAGTCTATGCAGTTTTTTATCAAGGAAAGTCCCCTAAGCAGGCAGTTATTGATTTAATGCGTCGTCCGCTTAAGGCTGAAAAGACCGTTTAAAATAAGACAGGGGGTTCTTCACCCCCTTAGTTTGGTTTTGTCATCAAACTCTCTTGTACCTAATTATACCATGCAAAAACTGCCATTTTCAAGGAATAAAAGGGTTGTTTTAAAAACGTTTTCAATTTTTTATTTACTGTATTATTTTAAGTTTTAAAGCCCATTTTTACTGTTAATTAAGGGCATAAAATAATGTTATATTTATTCTATTGAGCGCTTACTCAAAAGGTGGTAAAATCTTATTAGTGAATTAAGTCCAATAAATAATTAAAAGAGTGGTAACTTTAAGTACAAATATGAATTTTAGCGGTTTGACTCAATGGTTTAGTTCTAATCTTGCCAGTTTAAAAAATTTCCAATTTTCTATATTTAATCCTGTTTTTTGGATATTTTTCGCTATTTTGTTTTTAATAGCAATGAAGCTTTGGAGGTCAAAGAAAGCTTTTTCTTTTAGCTTAGTAGTTGCTTTCATTTTATTAGTTACAACTAAAGTGGAAGAGCTTATTAATAGAGCCTTGATAGCTCAATATGGAGGAACTCTTGACCCTTCTTTTTTAAGAATTGGGGCTATATTTTTTATTGCTGTTGTTTGGATATATTACGCATTTATAAGGAGTGAGAATTAAAACTATTGTTTTCTTGGGAGGTGTTGCATGAGAAGTTTAATTTGCATGTTATTGTCTGCAATATTTTTGGTAGGCTGTGTTGCTTTTGTTGATGAGAGCTCCGAAGGGAGAAAGGTTTATTCTCTTCTCCCTAGCAACAGGGAAGCTTTGTATATACTTGATCAAACTAGCCAGAAGACCCCGGATAAAGAGTTCGAAATCAAGTGGTCAGAGAAGCTTAAATGGCCGGAGAAGCTTAAGTGGCCGGAGAAGCTTAAGTGGCCAAATAATTAGAGTCAGTTTATTCTTTTAAATAAGGATATATTCGTGAAAAAAGCTTTTATCCTTGGTGGATATAATAATTATGAATTAAGGTTACACCTTTAAGGTTTTAACCTTAAAACATTCAAACTTACCTTTTTACATTTATCTTGATACCCTTAATAAACCGTGATAAAATTCTTGCTAGACATATGGGCTTTGTTTTAGGGGTGTTTTCCCCCTTCGGGAGGTGGCGCAGCCTGGATTAGCGCACTTGCATGGGGTGCAAGGGGTCGTGGGTTCGAATCCCACTCTCCCGACCAGTAGTTTAAATTAAATAAGGAGGCAACAATGGCTGAATATCCGGGCTCAGAAAGAAGGAAATTCCCTCGGTTAGATGCAAACTTTGTCATTAGCTATCGGATTAAAGAAGTGGTTGATGGCTATGATCTTACCCAGTCAAAGAATGTAAGTCAGGGGGGCATACTCTTAACTACCAATAGGTTGTTTAACAGGGGTACAATTTTAGCAATGACTATACGTTTTCCGCTTATTCCTCAGAAAATTGATGTTACTGGCGAGGTTATTGATTCTAGAGAGGTGGTACGAGATTTAATTTATGAGACTAGAATAAAATTTCTAGATTTAGATGAAGAGTTTTTTCAAAAGTTAGGTGAGTTCATCCGGGAAAATTTAAAATGATTACTAAGAAAGTTGGGATAATTGGCCTAGGAAACGTAGGTTTAGCGGTTCTTAAATCCCTCAAGAAGTACTCCTCATTAATTGCCCGTCGTAGCTCGGTAAAGATTGATGTTGTAAAGGTTTGTGATAAGCTTCGAGCCAGGGAAAAAGAGGTGAAGAAGTTTTCAGCCCGCTTTTGCACTAATCCTTTGGAGTTAATTCGAGATCCGGAAATTGACATTGTTGTTGAGCTGATTGGCGGCATTGAGCCAGCTCGTAAGCTTATCTTGGAAGCTCTAGCTAATGGCAAGGATGTGGTTACTGCCAATAAGGCACTTTTAGCTACTAGCGGTGCGAAGATTTTTTCATTGGCTGGATCTTTGAACCGTCGATTGGGATTTGAAGCTTCTGTTTGCGGAGCTATTCCGATTATAAAAAGCATTTCTGAAGGATTGGTCGGTTGCGAGGTTAAGAAAATATACGGCATTCTTAATGGAACAACAAACTATATTTTATACAAGATGGCTAAAGAGAATATCGATTTCAATCTGGCGCTTAAAAGTGCCCAAAGAGAGGGCTATGCTGAGAAAAATCCCGGTTTGGATATCGATGGTGTGGATGCAGTTCATAAGTTATGCATTCTAAGTTATCTTTGTTACGGAGTTTGGCCAAAGAAAGGAGACGTTTATTGCCAGGGTATTTCTCGAATATCAGCTTTAGATATTACTTATGCTCGGCAATTACAATATCGGATTAAATTATTGGCAGTTGCTAAAAAAGAAAAAGGTTTCCTTGACTTGCGGGTTCACCCAACACTTATTCCGATGGATCATCCTTTAGCCGGGACCTCTCTAAGTTATAATGCGGTGTATCTAGATACTAATCCTGCCGGTGAACTTCTTTTTTATGGAGAAGGGGCCGGAGGGGTAGCAACTTCTTCTTCGGTTATGTCTGATATCGTAAATATCGCCTCCTCCAAACAAGGTTTGATAAGAAAAGAGGAGAAAGTGGTTATTCGTAATACTGAAGATATAAAGAGTCGTTACTATACCCGTTTCATGATTCAGGATCATCCCGGGGTATTGGCTAAAATTTCAAAAATACTTGCTTCTTTTGATATTAGTATTGCTTCGGTTAATCAGAAAGAAAGAGATAAGGAAAAGTTCGTTCCGCTAGTCATAATTACTCACGAAGCCCGAGAGAAAAATATTCGTAAGGCTATTCTTGAGATAGATCGACTAACGATAGTCAAAGGTCATTCTCAAGTAATAAGAATTGAGGATTTATGATGGCTTACGAAGGAGTTATTTCCCGCTACAGAAAGTATCTTCCGGTAAGCAAGGCCACTCCGATAGTAACTCTTCAAGAGGGTAATACCCCACTTATTAAAGCTTCGAAAGTGTCAGCGGTTTTAGGTAAGAAGTTCAAGGTTTATCTTAAGTATGAAGGTCTTAACCCCACTGGTTCTTTTAAGGACCGGGGCATGACCATGGCTATTTCTAAGGCAAAAGAAGAGGGGGCTAAGGCGGTTATTTGTGCCTCAACTGGGAATACCTCAGCTTCGGCTGCTGCCTATGCTTGTCGCTGTGGCCTAAGGTGTATTGTAGTTATTCCTGAAGGGGCAATTGCCCTAGGTAAGCTTGCTCAAGCCCTAATTCATGGGGCAACGGTTATTGCAATTAAAGGTAACTTTGATCAAGCCTTAGAAATCGTTAAAGAGATGTCTCGTAAATATCCGGTAGAGTTAGTTAATTCGATTAACCCTTATCGCATTGAGGGTCAAAAAACAGCGGCTTTTGAGGTATCTGATTTTTTGGGTTTTGCTCCGGATTTTCATTGTCTTCCGGTAGGCAATGCTGGTAACATTACTGCTTATTGGAAAGGCTATAAAGAGTATTATTCTTATAAAAAAATTAAGCATTTACCAAAGATGTTTGGTTTTCAGGCAAAGGGTGCAGCACCAATCGTCAAAGGACATCCGGTTAAGAATCCTAAGACAATCGCTACAGCCATAAAAATTGGCAATCCGGCAAGTTGGCAAAAAGCAGTAGAGGCCCAAGATGAATCTAAAGGCTTGATCCAAGCGGTTAGTGATGCTGAGATAATTTCAGCTTATAAATTTTTGGCTCAAGAAGAAGGAGTTTTTGTTGAACCGGCCTCAGCAGCTTCAGTTGCCGGTTTATTTATGTTAAATAAGAAAAGGTTTTTTTCTAAGATCAAGAAGAAAGAAGTAAATATTGTTTGTACGCTCACCGGCCATGGCCTCAAAGATCCTCAAGTGGCGATAAGAAATATAAAATCCCCTCCAGTTGTTAAAGCTGAATTAGAAGCAGTAGTCAAGAAAGCGCGGATCTAAGGTAGTTAAAATAATGAAAGGTTTTTACGATAAGATTTCCCATATTCTCGATGAGCTAGTTGCAAAGGGCTACGATTTGCAGCTAGAGCCGCCTTTGTGGGAATTACCTAAAGACCAACAGTTTGGCGATCTTTCATCAATGGTTGCTTTAAGATTAGCTTCGAAGTTAAAAAAAGATCCTTTGGATATTGCCTCAGAGATAAAAGCTTCCCTAGAGCAGAAACTTAAAGGTTCGGTTGAAAAAATCGAGATCGTTCGACCTGGATTTATTAATATATTTTTTTCTAGGGAAGTGCTTATAGATTCCTTAAATGAGATTATCGAGAGTGGCGATAAATTCTTCCGCAGTAAAATTAAAAAGAAGATAAACATTGAATTTTTGAGTGCTAATCCAACTGGACCATTGTCGATTGCTCATGGTCGTCAGGCAGTGGTTGGTGACACAATTGCTAATATATTAGAGTTTTTTGGCAATCAGGTAAGCCGTGAATATTACCTCAACGACACTGGAAGGCAAATAGATCTTCTAAAAACCTCAGTTAAAGCTTGGCTTAAGGTTAAAAAAGGTCAGTTGCCAGAGATTCCTGAAGGTGGCTACAAGGGGCAATATTTAAAAGATGTTGCGAAAGAAGTTTTAGCTAATAAAGCCTATCGCAAGGATTCTCAAAGCTTAGATTTAGAAAAATTTGTTGTTAGCCATATACTTGATGAATTTATTAAAAAGGATCTAAAAGCTTTAGGAATAAAATTTGATAACTGGTTTAGTCAGAAAAAGCTTCTCAAGCAGGGAAAAGTTGAGGAAACCATCGGGCAGCTAAAGAAAAAGGAACTTCTTTATGAACAAGATGGAGCAATTTGGTTTAAAACTACTCAATTTGGCGATGATAAGGATAGAGTAATCAGGAAGGCTGATGGAGAGTTAACTTATTTTGCTTCTGATATCGCCTACCATAACGATAAGCTTGAGCGTAAATTCGATCAGTTAATAAATCTTTGGGGCCCAGATCATCATGGTTATATTCAAAGAGTTAAATCATCACTCAGTGCTCTAAAACATAAGCCAGATTTATTAAGGGTAGTTATTATTCAGCTGGTAACCTTAAAAACTAAAGAAAAAATGTCTAAACGGGCCGGAACCTTTGTTTTACTCTCAGATTTAATTAAAGATATTGGTGGTGATACTACTCGTTTTTATTATCTTATGAGAAAGAATTCATCACATTTGGAGTTTGATCTTGATTTAGCTAAACAGACCTCTTTTGATAATCCGCTTTACTATATTCAATATGTTTGTGCACGGATCGAGAGTATTTTTAAAAAGGCCAAGGCCGGTTCATTCAAGAGCAAATATAGTTCAAATTTAGCTGAGGTCGAGGAGATGAATCTGCTGCGTTCGCTGTTACAGTTTTCCTACTGCCTTGAGAAGGCTTATTATTCTTTAGAACCGGTATTTATTATTGAGTTTTTAAAAAGTCTAGCTGCAAGTTTCCATCGTTTCTATGAGAAAATACGAGTTATTGATGAAGATGAAAAGGTAACTAAGGCAAGACTTAACCTCTTGCAAGGGGTTAAGGTCGTTTTCTCATCAGGATTAAATCTCTTAGGGATAACCCCGGCTAAAAAAATGTAATGACCAAAAAGATTTGGAGAATAAAAGAGCTAAATTCTCAAGCTCAAGAGCTAGCTAAGAAATATAACTTACCCTGCTATTTAGTTCAAGTTCTTATAAATCGTGATATCGCCGAGAGAGACTTCGGTTTGTTTCTTAATTCTAGCCAGGCTGACTTTCATGACCCAAACTTACTTCCTGATATTCAAAAAGCCGTTGAAAGAATAAAGCTTGCTTCGCACAATAAAGAAAAGGTTTTAGTTTTCGGCGATTACGACGTTGACGGAATAACTTCTTTAGTTATTTTTAATGAATATGCTAAGAACTTTCCTGAAAGCTTTAGTTTCTATATTCCTCATCGGATTAAAGATGGCTATGGCCTAAACCGAGAGGCAATTTTACGAGCTAAAGAGGAGAGGATTAGCTTGATCCTTGCTTTTGATTGTGGAACCAATGGCTATGATGAAGTAAAGTTAGCACAGTCTTTGGGAATAGATGTTGTTGTAGTCGATCATCATCTTTTAAAAGGCGACCAAGGCTTAAGTTGTGCTTTGGTTAACCCTAAAAGAAATGATTCTGAATATCCTTTTTCTGAGTTGAGCACGGGGGCTTTGTCTTTTAAGTTGCTTCAGCTTTTAGTTGGAAAAGATTGTCATGAGGTTTTAGATTTAGTTGCTTTATCGCTTATTTGTGATGTTGTTCCGCTTAATGGTGAGAATCGGATTTTGCTTAAAGAAGGATTGAGGGTTCTTAAGTTAAGCCAACGGTCAGCGATTATCGCTCTTTGTAAAGTTTCCGGCATAAAGCAAAGGAATATCGATACTTTTCATGTTGGTTATATTCTTGGACCAAGGATTAATGCTTCTGGTAGGGTAGCCCATGCTAATGATTCTTTTAAGCTATTTTTAACCGAGAATCAAGAGGAGGCTTTCAAGTTAGCTACCAAATTAAGTGAATATAATAAGTTGCGTAAAAATATCGAAACTCAGATTTTAAAAGAAGCTGAACAACACCTCCAGAATAGTTACTTGGAGCATTCAGCGATAGTCGTATCCGGAGACAATTGGCATCAGGGAGTTTTAGGTATTGTTGCTTCTCGTCTGGCCGATAAATACCGTAAACCAACATTTGTTATTTCTTTTGATCAGGAGGTAGGCAAAGGTTCGGCTCGTTCTATTCATAGCGTGCATCTCCTGGAGATGCTTGATCAATGTGCTGATTCACTTATTGGTTATGGTGGTCATCGTAAAGCCGCCGGAGTTCATATAGCTAAGGCTGAATTGGAAAACTTTCGTGATAAGATCAGCACCTTAATTGAAGAAAGTTTAAGCCCGGAAGATTTTATACCGGTGCTTGATATTGATGCTAAATTGAATTTTTGCGATATTAGTATTGAGCTAGCTGAAAGTTTAGAAAATTTAAAGCCTTATGGTGAAGGTAATTCAGCTGGGCAATTTTTTAGCAGTAATATTTTTAAGAAAAGCGTTCCTAAAAGAATAGGCTATGGATCTTCAGTTTGGCTAAGTGATGGTGATAGGACCTACGAGGCAATAATTTACGATAAAAATATTTTAGAAATTATGAATTCTGGCGATAAGCTGGATATAGTTTTTACTCTCGGCATGAACACATACCATAATATTCCGCGGTTAGTTATCAGGGGTGCTAGACTTTCTGGAGGCAAAGGATAGCTTTCCAGCTTTTATACATTTAGTACAAACTAGAGTTTTTTTAACTTTTCCTTTGACGATTACTCTTCTAGATTGTAAATTTGGCAGGAACCTTCTTTTGGTTATACCGGTAGTTTTTAAGCCCACCCCACCCTTTGCTTTAGGCAAACCTCTCCGGGCAATGCTTGAACCAGTTTGAGCTTTTTTTCCACAAATACCACAACGTCTACTCATAGGTAATCTACTATACTTTTAAATTAAATATTGTCAAGAAAAATATTATTTTCTTATGGCAAAGGCCATATTTGCAGGTAAAATGGGGCTATTTTGGCTGAAAACGTTTACAGTATTTCTTTGTTATACCCTGTTCAGGGTGGTTAAATCCATGGTATATAAGAGGTGTTAAAGCGTTCTTTGGAATTGAATCTCGTAGCGAAAAGGCAAACCTCAAGAAATTGTGGGGCGCAAAGCTCAAAGAGCCTAAAGGCCAAGTAAGTTCAAATGGCTAGGGTAGTCAGCTGCCGAATTATCTGATTAAGTTGGATAGGTAACCCATAGTCTTTTAGCTATGGGTTTTTTTGTTATAGAGGGGGGCTTAATTTAGACACTTGGGAAAAAGGGGAGGTATGCGATGGTTAAGAAAATCGTGGCTTTGATGTTGGTGATTGGTATATGCAGTATGAGTTTTGGTGCTTATGCGTATGATCAGAATGCAGCTACAAAACTTGCTCGTGGTATTGTCAATGGAGTTACTTCTTGGATAGAGGTTCCGAAACAAGTTTATCTAGTTTCTAAAGAGAGAGAGCCTTTAACTGGCATAACTTATGGTATGGTTAAGGGAGTTGTTTATACGGTTTTACGGGTAACTGAAGGAGCTTATGATATAGCATCTTTTGCGATACCGCCTTATGACCAACCACTTCTTGAACCAGAATTTGTTTTTGAAGGTTGGGAATAAGTATAATTTAGAATATTAGCTCTTCCTCTTAAAAAGCAGGAAAAAAGGGCAGGTTCTTATAGGGCCTGTCCTTTTTTTATTTATTATAGTTTGGGTATTTTTCCAAGCAGGGCGGTGTCGTTGTCCTTGTTGGCTAAAGCGCGGGCTTTCTTGAAATGTTTTTTTGCTTCCTTTACCTTGCCAGCGCCTGAAGCAATCATTCCTAAGTTGTAATATATTTTAGCATTGTTCTTGTCTACCTTTAGAGCTTTATTTAAGACTCTGATGGCTTCGGGGTAGTTTTTTAGTTTTCCGTAGGCTGCCCCGAGATTAATATAAGATTTTACAAACGAAGGATCCTGCTTAATTGCTTCTTCAAAGTATTCAGCGGCTAGATCAAAATTATTTAGGTAAGCATAGATCACACCTAGTCGATAATGAGCCTGAGGGTTGTTAGGATTAAGCGAAATACTTTGTTGCAGGCAGTCAATTGCCTTTTCGGTTTCATTATTTTTAAAATGAGCTGAAGCCTTCCTTAGGAGATTCATTGCTTCTAGGGTTTTATGGCTTTGGGGAGTTTGAGAATCTTTTGATATTGCATCCAGATCTTTGGCATATATAGTTTTGGTTATTGTTTGAGGGTCGATTTCTTCACTTTCGGTAATTTCTTGAGGCTCTGGCTTTCGGAGAATATTTTGCTGGGCTAGACTTAAACCATTAAGGGCTTCTTTTAAGCCGGGCTTTAATTCTAGGCATTGAGAAAAATAATCAACCGCTTCTTGGTAGTTTTCTTTTTGATAGGCGCATAGCCCGAGATTATAGAAGATAATATATTTTTTCGGATAGTTTTCTTTAGCTAGCTTTTTTGCTTGGCTGAGTTCCTCTTGAGCTTGATTATACTCGTAGCGATTGATATGGATAATGGCGAGATTGATATAACTTTCGGGAAATTCCGGAAAGAGGAATTTAGCCTTTTCAAATTCAAATTTAGCATCAGAATATTTTTTGTTTTCAAGTAATTCTAATCCGACAGCAATATTTCGGTCGTAAAGGTATTTAAGTGGTGGCTCTTGTTCATTTTCTTCCAGGAAATCAAAGGCATAAGCAAGAGGGATATTTAATGCAAATAGAAATAATATGGCAAGGAGTAAAGACCTTATTTTCATTGATTCTATTCTAATACAGAATGTTTTGTTTTTCAACTAATAAAGGAACTTTAATTTCTTGAGCTATAGATCTTGGCGTAATTGATTTTCGGCGTTAACGATATCGCGATTTACTTTTTTCAAAGTCTGCGATATTTTTATCGCTAGTTGAGGGTTGATTATGTTTGATGAGCGTATTTCCCGCAAGACCTGAATCCCCATTCTGAAATAACGTACTAGTTCACCTTCGTCAACAAAACATTGTTTATGTGTGTTGATGAAGCTTTGCCCTTGATACCACATTTTTGAGGCTTGACCTAGGTGGAAGAAGAACTTTTTGCTTAAAGGGTATATTCTAAAAAGACGTTCTTTTTTGTGAATATTTTTTATGAACTTATTTAGGCTTTGTTTAGTAGCTTTCATTTTTTTGCTTAGCTTAGGCCTGATTTCACCTTTTCGCGGCTCATAAACTAGAGCGATTATCAGAATAAATAGGCTTTCTGAATCAAGCGAATCAAGAAAGCCCCCCTCAAACAGTTCACCGATAGTGAGTTCAAAACTGTATACTCGGGCTGCTAGTTCTCCTTTTTGGCTTAAACTATTACCAGTGATATAGTTTAAGTCTTTGAGAAGTTTTATTTTTCTTTTGAACAGGTCCAGAGTTTCTTTTTTCTCCCAAGATTTGCTTTGGTAACAGTGGAAGCTTTTAGGGTAGATATCATAGATTCGATCGCCCATTATTTGATATAGATTAAGAATTGTTGCATAGCGGGAGTTAAGTTGACTTTTTATCGGCTCATAGTTTCCGTAGATGATGCTTTCTAGGCTTCGGCCATCAATATGAGATGGGTTTATTCTTGAAAAGACAAATCCTTCTTGGTCAATTCCCCGCCGACCGGCTCGTCCAGCCATTTGATAAAAGTCACGAGTTTTAAGGTAACCATGGTAATGGCCGTAGAATTTACTCATAGTGTCAAAGACAACTGTTTTTGCTGGCATGTTTACCCCAAGAGCAAAAGTTTCGGTGGTAAAGATTAGCTTTATTAGACCGGTAGTAAAGAGACGTTCGATAAGTTCTTTTAAGGTTGGCAGTAGCCCAGCATGGTGATAGGCAATGCCTTTTTTGATCAAGGGTATTAAGAAATTTATATGCGGAGATGAATCGATGTTAAATTTTTTAACCAACTGGTCAAAAAGGTTTATTATTTTAGTTTTTTCATCAAGGGTGAGAAAATCAAAGTAGCTTACCTCTTGAGCTAATTCTTCACAGCGACGCCGTGAGAAGGAAAAATAAACACAAGGTTGAGCTTTTTTCTGGCTAATGGCGGTAATAAGTGTTTTTATTCGGTTCGGCTTAGAAAATACGTAGCGTTCTTGGTAGGAGGGATTTTTTAAGTTTTTGCGCAAGTGCGGTGATTTTTTCAGACTTGAGAAATCGTAAAATATTTCATTATTGCATTGAAAGAAAAAATGGAGCGGTACTGGCCTATTTTCTTCAATAATTGTCTTAAGTTGAAAGGAATGAACTTTTTGCAGCCAGCCGGTAAACTGTTTAATGTTAGGAATCGTTGCGCTCAGAGCTAATATTTTCATCTGTGGCGGTAGGAGGATTATTGCTTCCTCCCAGACAGTCCCTCGTTCAATATCATCAAGATAATGGATTTCGTCAAAAATAATCCATTCTCGGTGTTCAAATTCATGAGGGTTTACCAGAATAGCGTTGCGGAATATCTCAGTGGTCATAATTAAAATCGGGGCTTGGCGGTTGATACTTACGTCGCCGGTTAGGATGCCAACTTGTTCGGGGTATTTTTTAGAAAAGTCTCGGAATTTTTGATTACTGAGAGCTTTGATTGGAGCGGTATAGATTATACCTTTTTTTTTCTTTAGTGAGTCTTCAATAATGTATTCAGCAATTAAGGTTTTGCCAGCCCCGGTGGGTGCACTGACAATTACTGAATTGTTATTTCGGGAAGCCTCAATAGCTTGGTTTTGAAATTTGTCGAGCTTGAAAGGTTTCATTTAAAAATTGGTGGAGCCGGAGGGATTTGAACCCTCGACCTCAACACTGCCAGTGTTGCGTGCTCCCAACTGCACCACGGCCCCAAGATCGCTGTAATTTATAAAGAATATTATCATTTAGCTGGCAAATTGTCAATTGACAAAGAAATTGGGGGGTGTTATGATTTTTTATCTGTATTTTGTTTTAGCCGGAGTGGCGGAATTGGCAGACGCGCGGGATTCAAAATCCCGTCCTGGCGACAGGGTGTGGGTTCAAGTCCCTCCTCCGGCATATGTAAAATAATCAGAGGAGCAAGAGCTAGTTGCTTAGATTAGGTGTTCACGTATCAATTGCCGGTAAGATCTATAAGTCTGTAGATAGGGCAGCGGAATTAGGTTGCAACACCATGCAGATTTTTTCCCGTAGCCCCCGACAATGGCGCAAAACCGATATTAGTCAGGAAGATGCTGATATATTTAAAAAAAGAGCAAAGGAAAAAAATATCAGCCCAATCGTTGTTCATATACCTTATACGCTTAACTTAGCTTCTTGCCGACAATCATTTCATAAAATTACGATAAAAGATTTTATCGCTGATCTTCTTGAAGTTGATAAATTAGGGGCCGATTATCTTGTAACTCATATGGGTTCATATAAGGGTGGAACCGAACTCGGTGGCCTTTCACGCATAGTTAATGCTTTGAAGAAAATACTTAAAGAGACTAAAGGGGTTAAAACTATGGTTCTTCTTGAAAATACTTCAGGCTCTGGTAGTTGGCTAGGCTATAAATTTTCTCATCAAAAGTTTATCTTTGATGAACTTAGTCATACCAAGCGTGTTGGCTTGTGTCTAGATACTGCTCATGCCTGGGCTGCTGGATATAAAATAAACGATGCTGTTGGCCTTAGTGGATTATTGAGGGAGATTGACCGGGAAGTTGGCCTTGAGCGAGTAAAAGTAATTCATATTAATGATACCTTAGAAGAATTAGATTCACGTCACGATCGTCATTTTGCAATCGGTGAGGGAAAAATCGGTAAAAGGGGATTTAGTTTGATACTAAATCATCCTAAGTTGAAAGATATTCCGTTTATCTTAGAGACTCCGAGGAAAGATGAAGGTGATGATCAGAAAAATATAAAGATGGTGCGGCAATTGTATAAAGGTTAGTTATAAGAGGTTTAGTTATATGAATTACAATAAGAAGATTGATAAAAAATGGCAAAATAAATGGATAAAGCAGGGAATTTTTTCTGTAGATAATAAAGACTCAGCAAAACCTAAATATTACTGCCTGGTAATGTTTCCTTATCCATCGAGTGAACTCCATGTTGGTCATGCCCGAAACTATGTAATTGGCGACGCTGTTGGTCGCTATAAAAGAATGCAGGGGCTTGGTGTTCTTTCTCCGATGGGTTGGGATGCTTTTGGGCTGCCGGCTGAGAATCAGGCAATTAAACATAAGATTCATCCCAAGACCTGGACTTTTAAAAATATTAAGCGGATAAAGGAGCAATTGGCAAGTTGGGGGGTAGGCTATGATTGGCCACGAGAAATCGCAACTTGTGATCCGGAATATTATAAGTGGACCCAGTGGCTTTTTTTGAGGTTATATAAAAAAGGTTTAGCCTATCGCAAAGAAGCCCCGGTTAACTGGTGCGAATCTTGTAAAACCGTTTTAGCTAATGAACAGGTAACTAACGGAAAGTGTGAGCGTTGTTCAAATGAGGTTAACCAGAAAAATTTAGAGCAATGGTTTTTTAAAATTACTGACTATGCTGACCGTCTTTTAGATGATTTAAAACTTTTAGAACAGTGGCCGGAGCGGGTAAGAACGATGCAGGATAACTGGATTGGTAAGTCTTTCGGTGCTGAGATTAACTTTCCGGTTGAAAATTCAGAACTTAAGTTTAACTGTTTTACTACTCGAGCCGACACTATCTTTGGGGCAACTTTTTTGGGTTTAAGTTGGGGCCATCCTTATGTGGTTGAGTTAATAAAAGATCTTGCCAATAAAGACGAGATTGAAGCTTTTATTGAAAAGGTAAAAAAGCAACCTCAGTCAGCTCGTCTAATAGATAATTTTGAAAAGGAAGGAGTTTTTACCGGAAAGTTCGCAATTAATCCGATGACCGGTGAAAAGATACCGATTTGGATTGCTAATTATATTCTTTCCGGATATGGAACCGGAGCAATCATGTGCGTTCCGGCTCATGATTCAAGAGACTTGGAATTTGCTAAGAAGTATAGCCTACCGATTGTTGAAGTCATTGAAGCCGAAGATAAACAAAAGCGCCTTAGCATAAGCCAAGAAGCTTACGAAGGGGAAGGGTCTTTAATTAATTCGGGAAAGTTTGATCGCCTAGGCTCGGAAGAAGCTAAAGAGCAAATCGTTGATTTTATGGAAAATAACAATATTGGGAAAAGGTCGGTTAATTATAAGCTTAGGGATTGGCTGGTGTCGCGTCAGCGTTATTGGGGGGCACCGATTCCGATTATTTATTGTGAGGCTTGCGGTGAGGTTGCAGTGGAGGATAAAGATTTACCGGTTCTTTTACCGGAAGTAAAAGAGTTCTTACCTACTGGGCAATCTCCTTTAACTTATATTGATAAGTTTATTAAGGTTAAATGTCCTAAATGTGGTAAGCCAGCTCGTAGGGAAACCGATACCATGGATACCTTTGTGGATTCTAGTTGGTACTATTTACGTTACATATCGCCTAAAGAGAAAAAAACAGCTTTTGTAAGTAATGATGTAAATAAGTGGCTACCGGTAGATCAATATATCGGAGGGGTAGAGCATGCAATTTTACATTTGATGTATTCGCGTTTTATTAATAAGTTTCTTCAAGATGAGGGGCTGATAGATTTTTCTGAGCCATTTAAGCGTTTGTTTACTCAAGGCATGATTGTGAAAGATGGCAATAAGATGTCTAAGTCCAAGGGTAATGTGGTTGCTCCTGATTATATTATTGATAAGTACGGAGCCGATACCATGCGGCTTTACATTCTTTTTATCGGCCCGCCGGAGAAAGATGCCGAATGGCAGGATGAGGGATTGCTCGGCGCTTGGCGGTTCATTCAAAGGTCATTAAAGTTGGTTGATATGTTTAAGGAGTGTTCAAAAGAAGATAACCATGAGCCAAATAATCAAGAAAAGGCTTTACTCAGAAAAGTACATTCAACGATTAAAGAAGTTACCAAGGACTTAGAGGGAAATTTTCAATTTAATACGGCTATTTCAAAAATTATGGAGTTAGTGAACCAGGCCTATAAGGGTATTAGCGAGGCAGCCTTAAGTAAGGATATTTTAAGGCAAACTGTTGATACGGTGTTTTTGCTTTTATCTCCTTTTACTCCGCACATCAGTGAAGAGGTTAATGAAATTCTTGGCAATAAAGAGTCTGTTTTGAAGCGTTCTTGGCCGGTAGTCAAAGAAGAGTATTTAAAGCAAGCTGAGGTTGAGATCGCAGTTTCAATAAATGGTAAGGTGAAGGATAGATTAAAGATAGATGTTAATTGGTCTAAGGAAGAAGTTGAAGTTAAAGCCTTAGCCTTAGAGAAGATAAAAAAATCACTACAAGAAAAACCGCCCAAGAAAGTCGTCTACATCGATAAGAGAATTGTTAATATTGTGGTTTAACTTTTCTTTGATGACAAAATCACCATATTATACGAACTTCGTATTTGCTGCTATTATGGACATTTTACGAAACAATATTATAAGGAAAAACCTTATAATTGGTTATATTATTATGATAAAATGGCAACAATAGAATAAATAATTTAAGCAATTAGGTAGTTCGTCTGTTAATTGTTAGATATAAAATAAAGAAATGAGGAGAAAAATGAAAAAAGTATTTACCTTGATCGAACTAATTGTAGTCATCGCTATCATCGCAATTTTAGCTGCTATCATTGCTCCCAATGCCTTTAAGGCCATTGAAAAAGCGAAGGTATCTGAAGCAATTGGAGATTTTAAAGCATATAAAACCGCGGCCTATAGTTTATATGCTGATACTGGTAAATGGGTTATGGAGGGTGCGGGTATTGAGTCTACTCCTGCTGGTGTATGTTGTTTTTTATTCTTGGAATCCGATAATAATGATTTATCTGTAGACCTTACTGGCTGGGTTGGTTGGGATGGACCATACATTGAGAAAATTAAATCAGAGCACCCTTGGGGAGGTTGGTATGCTTTTCAAAGTTGGGACGCTGGTAGAGGCCCAGAGGTAGATATGTGGGTTGATTTCGAAGATGATTGTTATCAAATTCCTAAAGATTGGGGAAACGGTGGCTGTCCTGTGCCATTAAAGGCTCAACTGAAAATTGACAGCATGGTTGATGACGGGGATCTTACGAATGGAAGTATCTTAGATGGCCCATCTACAAATCAGGTAGAAGGCGATCTAAGTTGGATTTTGGTTTGGGATGCTTTATAGTTTCAACCAAATGGAGACAGAGTTGATAGTTTTCTGATAAAATTATCTAACAAGTTGATCCACCTGGGCGTCTCAGTAGGTGGATATTTTTGCGTTATGAATATAAAAATTAACAAAAAGCAAGAAAGGAGGTAGTTATGGATCAATCAAACGTATCATCAGGACAAGTTGGGGGTCAGAAAGAATCGCAGCACAATATCAGCATCCCAGTGTATCTTATTTTAACTCTTCTGTCTTGTGGGTTCTTCAATATTTATTGGAATTATCGACAGATGGAGGCTTGTAATGATTTGTTAGGCAAGAAAGAGTTTGATTTTTGGCTTTGGTTTCTTCTTACGATTGTTACTTGCGGGATTTATCATATTTTTTATCAATACAAAATGGGATCAGCTATCGTTGAGATTCAACACAATAAAAATAAGGTCGTATTTGATAACTTGCCGATTATCAGTGTGCTGGTAACTATTTTTGGTATGACCGTAATAGTTGATTGCATACATCAAAGTGAGATCAATAAGATAGTTAGCTAATTAATAAGATGCAGAGCAAGACCCAGGCGTCTAGATATGTTCTCCGGGCGCTCATTGGTTCTATTTTTTTGATCGTTGTTCTTTCTGGTGTTTGTTTTTTCTTTTTTGGAATAGACCTCAAAGAACATCTTTCGTATTTGCCTTTGTGCCCTTTTCGGGCGATTACCAAAATTCCTTGTCCCGGTTGCGGCATGACTCATGCTTTTTTGGACATCGGACAATTTAAAATTAAAGAGGCGATCACCTACAATCCTTTTTCAGTACCTTTATTTTGTTTAATGGCAATTTACTTATTCTTTGGGCGTATTCCTTTATGGCTGAAACATAAGCGTTTAGTTTATTTAGCAGTAGTTAGCGTTTTAGTGGTTTGGGTATTAGGTTTGGTAGCAAGCTAAAGGTTTAGTCAATCCAATTTAATTTATTTAGCAATAACTATGTTTTGCCTTACTCCTCAAGAAAGAAAGGTTATTTTTTTAATCGCTGGTTTGATTTTGTTGGGTGGTATTTTAAGATTTTTAAATACTGACAAAATAAATAAAATATTTTTAGAGAATGCCAGTAAAACTTCTGCTGAGGAAGCTAGTGGTCGGCAAATACTGATCAATATTAATAAGGCTGACAGAGGACAACTTGAGCTTTTGCCGGGTATTGGTACGGTAACCGCAGAAAGAATTATTAATTACCGTTCTGATTACGGTATTTTTAAAAGTTTCGAAGATTTAGAAAAAGTTAAAGGAATCGGAAGCGAAAAGGCTAAAAATTTGGCCGAGTTAATTGTTTTTTAAGAGTTAAGTCATTGTGGTAAATATAAATTATGGTTCTTTTTTTAATTTTTTTCTTTTTATTTTTTTTGCCTTAGGTATCATAGTTAGCGCATTTTTTCCATCATTCTTGACCTCCCTTTGTTGTTTTTTTGTTGTAAGTTTTTTTAGCTATTTTTTTTATCGGAGAAATCGACGGTTTCTTTCTGATATCTTAATTTTGGTTATCTTTTTTGTTCTTGGAGGTATTTGGTATCTGGCTAATTCGCATCATCAACCGGAATCCCTTTTAAATAAAGATAAGCGATTTGTTCTTAAGGTAATATCTTTACCTAAAAATACAAAATTGCGCAGTAGTTTCGCTGCCGAGATAGATCAAGCAGACGGTCATCCCTTTAGACAAACTTTAAGAGTTTATGATTATACGAAGTCTTTGGAATACTTAAATAGTTATGAGGTTTTGGGTAAGTTAACCAGAAGGAGCTATCATGATCGCTGGTTTTATTATCTTTGGATAAAGTCTAAAGCTAGGATAAATGAGCTTTCTTTGAATCCCTGGGACAAGTTTGTTAAAGGGACTAGCCTGTATATTCTTGATATTTTTAGAAAGAATTCTACGGATCAGGCTTATCGGTTTCTGGCAGCGGTATTTTTAGGAAGAAGGGAGTTGCTGGGTGGCGAGCGTGAATTTTTCTCTCGGGCTGGAGCATCACATCTTTTGGCGATAAGTGGATTGCATGTTGGTCTTACCGCTTTAATTTTGTTTTCTTTCTTGGGATTCTTCGGCCTTTCTTTTAGGCTCCGTTTAGGAATTTCTTTAGTTTTTCTTTATCTTTATACTTTTTTGACCGGGGTCAGTCCGTCAACTTTACGGGCGGTTATTATGTACTCGGTATTTGCTTTTAGTTTTTTCTTAAAACGAAGACCACACTCTTTCAATTCTTTAGGTTTGGCCGGACTAATTTGTTTGTTAATAGATCCGGCAATGCTTTTTACAATTGGCTTTCAACTATCTTTTATGGCAGTTTTTGCCATCCTTGTTGGTTATCGAATTTTTCCGGTTAAGTTAGTTGGCAGTCGAGCTCTGGTTTACTCTGGGCAGATTTTCTTTTGCTCTTTGTTTGTAAATGTATTTGTCACACCGTTAACCGCTTATTATTTCGGCAATATTAATACTTTGGGGATAGTCTATAATATTGTTTTGATTCCTTTTTTTACTTTTATTCTTACGATAAACTTCTTTTTAATTATATTGGCTCCAGTAAGTTTTATTGCTCAAAATTTAGGGGCTTTACTTTCATTTCTTATTTTGATTTTTGTTTATTTGGTCCGGTTTTTAGGTTCTTTTAGCTTTTCTTATTTTAGCTGGCAATTTTCTCTAACCGGCGTGTTTGGCTACTATTTTGTTCTGGCCGGGATTCTTGTGTTTTTCAAGCTCAAGAGTAGTCTCAAGCTCCAAAGTCCAGATAGTTAAGGGTTGATTAATGGTTTGACAAGAATAGCCTCCTTTGATATAGTTTTTTATCAATGAAGAAGGCCATTTTTCTTTTAATTCTACTTACCTTTTCTTGGTCGGTTTACCCTTTTTGGGTTTGGTCTCCTAAGACTCAGAAGTGGAAGAACCCTAAATATTCAGCCCTTTCCACTCCTTACCTTCAGTATAAAGCAGCTTTAAAGATTTTTGAAGAAGGACGCTACAAGGAAGCCCATAAGGAATTTAAGAAATTCTTAGCTCACTATCCTGATGCTAAAGAAGCGGCTGAAAGCCAATATTACCTGGGTAGATGCCTTGAGAAGTTTGATAAGTCTTATGAGGCCTTTTTAGTTTATCAAAAACTAATCGATTCTTATCCTAATAGCCAGCGGATTAACGAAGTAATTGAGAGGGAGTACAATATTGGTGAGTCCTTTTTGAATCGTGAACATAAGAAATGGCTGGGTTTGTCATTGTATGATTTTGTAGAGCATCCTTCGATATTAATTTTTAATAGTTTGGTCAATAAGGCTCCTTATTCAGAATATGCGCCGCGAGCTCAATATAAGCTGGGGATCATTCTTTTTGAATTAGGCCGGTTTGACGAAGCTCGAGATGCTTTTCAGAAGGTAGTTGATAATTATTCTGATACTGAATGGGCTCCTCCGGCAAAGTATCAATTAGCTATAGCGACTTCGAAGGCCTTTCCGGGGGCCGACTATGATTCTTCTTACTTACAGGAGGCTACTGCCAGGCTTGATGAGTTTATTAAAGAACATCCTGAAGCTAAGATTTCCGATCAGGCTGAGGATCAACTGAAGATTTTAAGGAACCGAGAAGCTAAAAAGAACTTTGAGATAGCTCAATTTTATGAAAATCAGGATCAATATGAAAGTGCGGTGATTTATTATCGTAAAGTCCTTGATGAGTATATTGATAGTGATTATTATGATAGTTCTTTAGAGAAGGTTCAGGAGTTGAATCAGTTAATCGAAGGAAACTTGACTAAGAAAGATTTAATCTTAAGCCATAAAAAAGAAGCAGCTCAAACTAAGAAGGCAGAGAAGATTAGGGCAAAGGATAGAAAAAAGGACAACAAACAGGAGCTTCGACAGAATAAAATAGATACAAAAAAGAGAATTCGACAGGAAGCAAAGATATCCAAAGAGCTTCGTCGTAAGGAAAAGCTTGCGCTTAAGTCTGAGGCCAGAGCTAAAAAAGAAATAGCTAGGGCTAAGAAGTTAAGAGAGAAGCAGGATCGGGCACAGGAGAAGAAGAACCGTGCCAAAGAGAGACGCGAGGAAAAACTTGCCCGAAAGAATGAGGCTAAGGCGAAAAAACAGGCCCTAAGAGCTAAAGAGTTAAAAAAGAGGGAAGCTCCGACACAGGGAAAAAAAGAGTTGGTTGAAGAAAAAAGTAAGGAAAAGTTTGTTGAATTAGAATCGGCTAAAGCCAAGAAGGTACCTTTAAAGAGTCCAAAGCTAAAAAAGAAACAAGATCAGCGAGAACGAAAGCAGGCTCTTCTTGCCGAGAAGCGACAAAGAAAAATTGAGCGTAAAGCTCAAAAAAGAGCTAAAAAAGAATTTACTCGAATTAAAAAGTTAAAGAAAAAAGAAGAGCTTATCCAGAAAAAGAAAGATTCAATTGCAGCTAAGCAAAAAGCAAAGCTTGATCGGAGCAACGAAGCTAAAGCGAGGAAGGAAGCAGCCAGAGAAGAGAAACTAAGACAGAAAGCAGAACGCTTAAAAGATAAACAAGCTCTTATTGAAAAAAAGCGAGCCGAAAAATTAGCTCGTCGAATTGAAGCTAAAGTTAGAAAAGAGGCGATTAGGGAAAAGAAGTTAAAGGCCAAGCAGGAATGTATTCAAAAAGCAAAGCAGATTAAAGCCCAAAAGCGTCAAGAGAAGCTAATTAAAAAACAAAAAGCTAAAGCTAAAAAAATGGCACTTAAGGAAAAAAAGCGTAAAGAAAAATTAGCTAAAGAAAGTCGGACTGAGCCTAAAGTAGAAGCTCAAGATAAGGAGACAGAAAATGATTAAATTATTAATTCTAGCTGTATTTTTTTTAAGTTCTGGATGCGGTTATACTACTCGAGGTTCTATTTATGCCGGGAAAAAAATAATGGTTCGGCCGGTAATTAATACCATTGATGTAACTTCTCTGAGTGAAAGAACATCGGGGTATGTTAATTTTCCTATTTTGATTGAAAATAAATTAACTAATGAGATAGTAAGTAAATTTAACAATGATGGCCAACTTAAGGTAGTCAGTCAGGATCAACAGGCGCTTACACTTACTTGTTCAGTGGATAGTTACACCAAACAGACTTTGCGTTATGAAGAGGCTAATGATGGCGAGGTGAAGGAGCAACGCTTGAGGCTGCATACACACATCAAGCTTACCTCAGCCACAGGTGAAGTATTAATTGAAGAAGATGTTGTTGGTGAGACCGAGTATCTTGTTTCCGGAAGTGAGACCACAGCCCAAATCGCTTTAGTAAGCGATACAGCGCGAAGAATTTCCGAAGCGGTTTTGGAGCAATGGTGATTCGTTAGTCTTTTTATGTCAAAGCACAAGAATTGCCCGCCTTTGTTTTGAGTCAATAAAATTATGAAAGTTAGAGAAAGACTTTTTTTAATTTCCGGTGGTAACTTCGACCAGCGACAACGTACACTCAGTGGTATAAAGAAAAGGTTATTTAAGGAGAAGGATTCCCCTTTAGATACTTTTACTTTTTATGGGAAAGAGGTAGAGTTGAAGGGTTTAAATGACAAGCTGCTCACTGCTTCCTTTGGTCAGCGGAGGATGATTATTTTTAGAAATTTTCATCAGTTGGCATCTCCGGTGAGAAAGTTTATTTTTAAAAATATAAAGAGGATTCTTCTTGCGAATTATGTTGTTTTTGACAGCGATAAGGAGTATTATCAGCTACAAAGAGATAAACGGTTTATGTCAGATAGTTTATTTACCTTGGCTATAAAGCAAGCTGCGGTATATAAGGTTAGTCCGGTAAAAAAAGATTTTTCGTTTCAGGATTTAATGAGTAGCTTGCGAAAGAATGATTTAAATAGTTCGCTTTATATTATTGAGAGTCTTTTTCGTTCCGGTAGCAACGCACACATGCTGGGCCCGCAAATCATTGGTGTATTGGTTCATAAATGTTCCGGTTTTAGTAATCCGCGGAGAGAGATTTGTCTAGAATATTTATGGGAGGCTGACCGAGCGCTTAAAGAAAAAGGAGTTGATAGTCGTCTGGCTATTGAAACTCTGTTAGTGAAGATATTTACCCCTTCAGCTGGTTGAGGATTTTTTCTTAGCTGAAGTTGTTTTTTTAGTCGAAGGATTGACGAGCTTTGATAGACGTGATTTCTTATTGGCTGCCTTGTTTTTGTGAATAACATTACTTGAAACAGCCTTATCCAAAAGCTTGCATATTTTTTCTAGTGCTTTGGCGCGTGCTTTTGAGTCTTTTTCTTCAAGGCTTTTTTTAAGCGTTTTTAAGGCAACCCTAATGTTACGCTTTACAGCAAGGTTCCGATGGTAGCGTTTTTTGCTTTGTCGTAAATCCTTTTTTGCAGCTCTTCTTTGTGGCATATTTTCTCCTTAGTATTAGGAAGGATTCTATAAGAATACTTATGGACTGTCAAGACTTTTTTTAGACTAGCTATGCGTAGTAAAATTATTAAAAATACTTATATTTTAGGAACGGGAACTTTGATTTCTCGTATTTTAGGCTTTGTTCGGGATATCTTGATAGCTAGCTTTTTTGGAACTTCTGGATTGCTTGAGGCCTTTCTTGTCTCTTTTCGTCTACCGAATATATTTAGGAGTGTATTTGCTGAGGGTTTTTCAGATTCGGTAGCGACTCCGGTGTTGAGTGAATATCAAGAGGATCATCAGCAGATTTTTAAGCTGGGGAACCATTTACTTTCATTGTTTTGTGTTATTTTGCTTATTTGCACCATTCTTGGTATCATTTTTGCTAAATTTTTAGTCATGCTGATTGCTCCTGGCTTCATTAGCCAAGTTTTCAAATTTAATCTGGCTGTATCGTTTACTAGAATTACTTTTATCTATCTTTTTTTGATCGGCCTATCATCAGTAATGGTATCTGTTCTTTACTCACTAAAGAAATTTTTTATCCCAGCAATTAACCCGATTTTTTTGAATATCTCGTTTATTTTAGGAATAGTTTTTTTTAGTCAATCTTTAAAAAATTATATTCTGATTATCTGCGTTATAGTTGCTGGAATTTTACAGTTGATATTTCCTTATTTTTCACTAAGAAGGCAAGGCTTTAGGTTCCGCTTTAGTTTCGCTGAGGCCTTGAAAAATGCGGCAGTCTTGCGAATGTTTAAGCTTTTTATTCCGCGAGCATGGTCGAGTATCGTTTATCATTTAAGTGTATTTATTGATACCATTTTTTCTTCATTGACAGTAATTGTTGGTTCGGGGGCTCTAGCCTCGGTTTATTACGCTAACCGGTTGATCCAATTTCCTTTTGCTATTATCGCTCTTTCAATATCGCGGGTGGCAATCGTTGATCTTTCTTCTTATCATAGTCAGGGAAAATCCGAAGATTTCAAGGAACTTTTTGTTTTCTCTTTTCAGAACATCATTTTTTTTATTATACCGCTTTCAGTTATTTTTTTGTTTATTCCTGAAGCGATTATAAACATTATTTTTACTAGAGGGGCTTTTGACTCTTATTCATTGGCAATGACCTCTTCAGTCCTTTTTTTCTACTCTTTTGGATTATTTTTCTTTTGTGGTATCAAACTTTTGGTTAATTCGTTTTATTCTTTAAAGGATACTGTTCTGCCGGCGAAAACAGCTACTTTTTCACTTATCGTAAATGTAATCTTGAGTTCGATTCTTATGTTTCCTCTAAAGATTGGCGGTGTAGCCTTAGGCAGTAGTTTAGCGGCTATTTGTAATTTTTTCTTGTTGTATTATTTTTTTAAAAAAAGAATTGGTCCGATAGATTGGCAGGATACAAGATCTCAATTACTAAAGGTTTTGTCGCTTAGCCTAGTGGTCGGATTATTGGCGCGTTTTCTTTGGTATTATTCACCTTACAACAAGTATCTTAATGCTTTAGTGATAATCGTCGCTGTGGCGGTTGTTTTTTTTGGTGGTGGATACCTTGTTGGCTTAAGGCAGATTCGTCACCTAAAAGTATGGATATCCGCAAAAAAATAGAGAAGTTGACTTTAGGTCCTGGTGTATATATTATGAAATCGGCCAACGGTGAAGTTTTCTATATCGGTAAAGCCTCTTCAATAAAAAAACGCATCATGAGTCATTTCTCTCGATCAGAATCTAAAAATAGTAATTTTCTTGGTGAGGTTTGTGATATTGAATGTATAGAATGCACAACCCCCGAGCAGGCATTAATTTTGGAGGCAGCCTTAATTAAAGAAAGAAAACCTAAATATAACATTGCTTTGCGTGATAACAAAAGCTATCCTTACGTAGCGGTTAGCAAAGATGATTTTCCGCGCATTTTTATCACTCGCCCTAAGACAAAGTCGCCAGCAATTCTTTTTGGTCCTTATCCAGCGGCCAAAACCTTAAAGTCAGCTTTAGAGTCAATACGAAAAGTGTTTCCTTTTCGTTCTTGCTCAAGGTTACCTAAGACAGCTTGTCTTTTTTTTCATCTTAAACTTTGTTCGGCGCCCTGTGAAGGGAAGATTGTTTCTAGGGAGTACAAGGAAATCATTAGCAATGCTACAAAAATATTAAACGGTGAGCGAAGGCAGTTAACACAAAACTTAAAGGTAAAGATGAAGCGTTTAGCTGACAAGCAAAAGTTTGAACAAGCTGCCAAAATTAGAAATATTATTATAGCTATTGATAGTCTTTATGAGGGTAGGCCTAAAGCTCATGAAACAATTTCTTTAAAAGAGACTTTGGGCTTGGCTAAGCTCCCTTTATACTTAGAGGCTATTGATATATCTTCTTTGGGTGCTAGTGAGGCCACTGGTTCAGTAGTCGTCTTCAAGGATGGGTTGCCGGATAAAGGGAGCTATCGTCGTTTTCTAATAAGGGAAGTTAAGGGCAAGGATGACTATGCAATGATTGCTGAGGTAGTTAAGCGGCGTTACTCCAGATTAATAAGAGAAAAGAAGTCCTTACCGGATTTAGTTGTCATTGATGGAGGTAGGGGGCATGTAGGAATTGCCCAGAAGGTGTTTTCAAGCTTAGGTATTTCTATAGCCGTAATCGGCATAGCTAAGAAAAATGAAGAGGTTTGGTTTGCCGACAGAAGAGTTTCTTTATCAATAGCTAAAGATCAGCCTTGTTTACATCTTCTACAGCGGATAAGAGATGAGGCCCATAGATTTGCCCATAGCTATCAGCTTCATCGTAGAAAAGGAAAGGTTTTTAAGAAATGACTAATTTTGAGAAAAAGGTGTTACGGATAGTTTCAAAGATACCTTTGGGCCAGGTGCGTAGCTATAAATGGGTAGCTATAAAGACCGGTCGCCCTAAGGCTTATCGGGCAGTAGCCAATGCTCTTAGGAAAAATCCTTATCCTTTGTTTGTTCCTTGTCATCGGGTAGTTAAATCATCGAATCAGGCCGGCGGGTATTCCTTGGGAAGCGACCTTAAGGTAAACTTAATAAATTTAGAGAAAAAAATTAAAGATATGGTAAAATAATAAATACAGATATGAGGAAAGACTAATTATTCAAATTGTAAAAATTAAAGATTTTACTTAGGAGGTAAAAGATGGATTTTAAAAATATTTTAGAGTTGATGATTGAGAAAAGCGCTACCGATATTTTCTTGCGAGTAGGTAGTCCTTTACGTGGCAGGATTAATACTGAAGTTGAAGTCCTCAGGGAAGATAGATTTACTTTTGATGAAATTAAACAGATTATCGAAATGATTACTAGGGAGCGAGACCGGGAAAGGTTAGAGAAACACCGAGGTTGCGAATTTACTTATTGGTATCGAGAGTATTGGCGTTTTCGGGTCGGTATATTTTATCAACGAAACACTCCGGCCTTGGTCGTGCGTAAAATTGACTTAAGAATACCTTCATTTCTAGAACTTAATTTGCCTTCGGCGGTGTTAGAAAATTTCTGCACCGAGCGAAGAGGGTTGATTTTGCTTACCGGTATTACCGGAAGTGGTAAATCAACAACGATCGCCAGCATGATTCAATTTATCAATAATAACTATGGGCGTCATATACTCACGGTTGAGGAACCGGTCGAATTTACTTTTCAGGATGACAAATCAGTGGTTAATCAAAGGGAGATTGGAACTGATGTTGAGAGTTATCATGATGCTCTCAGGCAGTTTGCTTTACATTCACCGGACGTTATGTATATTGGTAATATCCTTGATGCTGAAACATGTCATGCGGCACTCACTGCCGCTGAAACCGGAGTTTTGGTTTTGTCTACGCTTCATACGGTGAATGCTACTTCTACTATAGAGAGGATTGTGAACTTTTTCCATCCTCATCAGCATGCCTTTGTTATGAATCAGCTTTCTTTTCTGCTCAAAGGAGTTCTTTCTCAGCGCTTGATTCCTCGTGCTGACAATTTGGGAATGATTCCAGCCTATGAAGTTATGACTCTTAGCCCATCGGTATCCCGACTTATAAAGGAGAACAAAATTTGGGAAATTCCTAAATATATTGCTTCTGGTGAGCATTACGGAATGATGAGTTTTCAACAATGTTTGTTGAAATTTGTCGAGGAAGGAAAAGTAACTGCAGATCATGCCTTACAGTTTTCCGATACCCGCGAAGAGTTAGAGCTGCTAATGCGTAATAAGGGATTAATAAAGGATTAAAATAGGCAAGGCTTATCTAAAATATCGAGA
This sequence comes from Candidatus Omnitrophota bacterium, assembly GCA_021735655.1. NCBI lineage: Bacteria > Pseudomonadati > Candidatus Omnitrophota > Candidatus Omnitrophota bacterium. The sequence continues at coordinate 177,918 of JAIPGM010000003.1, forward strand.
AATAATTGCCATCAGTACCCTTCTTGCAATTATTATAAGAAAAGACTAGATTTATGACTCAGGATATAAAAAAAAGAATTCAACAGCTAGAGAAAGATCTTGTTCGTTTTGGGCAAATTTTAAAGATAGAGGATAAAAAGGGGCTAATTGAAAAATTGCAACTTAAGATGGCTCAACCCGGATTTTGGAATGATCAAAAGATAGCAGCTAGCGTGGTTGATGAGCTAAAAGTTATTAAAAGTGACGTCGATGACTGGCAGGATTTATATAGTGCTTTTAAAAATGTAGCCGAGATTGAAAGTCTAAACGATTCGGCTTTTGAAAAGGATATCATTAAGGAGCTGAGTAAACTAGAAGTTAACGCTGAGCAGTTTAAGCTCAAAATTTTGTTTTCTGGTAAGTTTGACAATAATAATGCAATAGTAGAAATTAATTCCGGAGCCGGCGGAACTGAAGCTTGTGATTGGGCTTCAATGATTTTTAGGATGTATTGTCGCTGGGCCGAGGACAAAGGTTTTAAGCTCAAAGTTTTGGATGAATTGAGAGGAGACGAGGCCGGTTTAAAGAGCGTTACTTTTTTTATCCAGGGAATTAGGGCCTATGGCCTTTTGCGTTCTGAACGGGGGGTACATCGCTTAGTAAGGATTTCTCCTTTTGATTCTAATAAACGTCGTCATACTTCATTTGCTTCGGTAGATGTTCTTCCTGAGATAAAAGATGATGTTGAAATTGAAATAAGGCCTGAAGAGTTAAAAATAGATACCTATCGGGCGTCCGGTGCTGGCGGCCAGCACGTAAATGTTACTGATTCGGCAGTGCGGATTACTCATATGCCTAGTGGTATTGTGGTGGCTTGTCAAAATGAGCGTTCGCAACATCAAAATAAACAGGCTGCTTTTGGAGTGTTAAAAGCAAAGTTATATGAGCGCAAAGAAGAGGAGAATCGAAAGGAGCTGGAAGAAGTTTCCGGAATCAAACAAAGAATAGAGTGGGGTTCCCAGATTCGTTCTTATGTGTTACATCCTTATCTTTTAGTCAAGGATCATCGAACTAACTTAGAGGTTCATAATGCTAAGAACGTTCTTGAAGGTAAATTAGATGATTTTATTTATGCTTATTTAAGATTCATGAGTGAGGTTAAGAAAAGTGCTTAAAAATATAATTTTTAAAAATTGTCAAAGAAAAATTAATAAGCTTAAGCCCCAGGTAGAGATTTTGTTAAACAAAGAGATTCCTACTCCGGCTTTAAAGATTATTACTAGTTTTGCGCCGCTGGTGGTTAAGGTTAACTCTTATGAGCATGAGCTCGAATCAAAGCCCAAAGAGTTTTTTAAGGGCAAATCTAATGAATTTAAAAGCCTGATTAAAGCAAGGATTGCCAAAGCTTCAGTTGATGAGCATAAAGATATAACCGAAGCTGTTTTAGACGAGATTTTGCCATTTTATTTTGCTATGGTTAGAGAGGCAGCTAAACGAACAGTTAAAATGCGTCACTTTGACGTACAGATTCTCGGTGGAATTATTTTGCATAAAAATAAAATAGCTGAAATGGTGACTGGTGAGGGAAAGACTCTTGTTGCAACTTTGGCAGCATCTTTAAATGCTCTTTTAGGCCAAGGGGTGCATATTGTTACGGTTAATGATTATCTAGCTAAGCGCGACCGAGAATGGATGGGGCCAATTTATGAATATTTAGGGTTTTCGGTGGGAGTTATTCAACAAGATATGTCTCCGCTTGAGCGAAAAGTAGCCTATGCTTGTGATCTTACTTATGGAACTAACAATGAGTTTGGGTTTGATTATCTTCGTGATAACATGACAACTTCTCCTCAAAGCATGGTTCAGCGTAAGCATTGTTACGCAATTGTTGATGAGGTTGATTCGATCTTAATTGATGAAGCCAGAACCCCGTTGATTATTTCTGGTCCGGCCGAGAGTTATATTCAGAAATACTATCTTGCTGATCGAGCCGTCCGCCAGATTAAGGTTAAGGTTATTATTCAAAGGTATGATAATACTAAGGAAGGAACAGTTACTATAAAAAATAGAGATGGCTCTCAGGTCGTAATGACACCGCAAGAGTTGGAGGATCATTACGAGGCGATCATCGAGGAAAAGACCCATCAGGCCTATTTTACTCCTGCTGGAGAAAAGCATTGCGAGAAATTATTAGGGATAAAGAGTATTTCCGATGAATCCCCGGATAAGCTTTCTAATCCTTGGTCACATTATCTTACACAATCTTTAAGGGCGCATCATCTTTTCGCTGCCGATAAAGAGTATATTGTAAAAGAGGGCAAGGTTTTAATAGTTGATGAGTTTACTGGAAGGCTTATGTCTGGTCGGCGTTGGTCAGACGGTCTTCATCAGGCTGTTGAGGCTAAGGAGAATTTGAAGATACAAGAGGAATCACAAACTCTGGCTACGATAACTCTTCAGAATTATTTTCGAATGTATGATAAATTAGCCGGGATGACCGGAACAGCTTACACCGAAGCCAATGAGTTTAATCATATTTATAAATTAGATGTTGTAGTTATACCAACTAATCGTCCGCTCCTCAGGGTTAATCATGCTGATAGAATTTATAAGACCAAGAAAGGTAAATTTGCTGCCGTAGTTAGCGAAGTAGAAGAGCTTTCTAAGTTAAAACGCCCAGTTTTGGTTGGGACAACATCAATCGACGATTCAGAGCAGCTTTCTTTTTTGCTTAATAAAAGCGGTGTCACTCATAGTATACTTAATGCAAAATATCATGAAAAAGAGGCCCGTATTGTTGCTCAGGCTGGACGATTAGCCCAAGTGACTATTGCGACTAATATGGCTGGCCGAGGAACCGATATTGTTTTAGGTGGCAATCTTGATTACTTTATAAAAGATATTCTGGCTAAAAATAATATATCTTTAGAAGATGAATCTTATCAAGAGGAGTATTCTCGGCTTTATCAGCAATATAAGGAAAAGTTTAAAAAAGATCATGATCAGGTTGTAGCTTTAGGTGGAGTGCATATTATTGGAACTCAACGCCATGAGTCAAGAAGAATAGATAACCAGTTACGGGGAAGATCAGGAAGACAAGGCGATCCCGGATCATCTCGTTTTTACGTTTCCCTAGAAGATGATTTAATGCGTCTTTTTGGGTCCGAAAAAATATACGGGTTAATGGATACTCTTGGTTTTCCCGAAGACCAGCCAATAGAGCACACAATTATCAATCATTCTTTAGCCGTAGCTCAAAAGAGAGTTGAAGGGCATAACTTTGAAATACGTAAACAGCTATTGCAGTATGATAATATAATGAATAAGCAGCGGGAAGTTGTCTATCGTCAGAGAAGGGAGATTTTAGAGAGTAGCGATATGCGCGAGGAGATCTTTTTAATGCTTGATGATACAATTGATAAGAATGTACCGTTATACTTTCAAGAGGAAAGCGATATTTCCGGTCTCATCCAATGGGTAAAATCAAAGTTTGACTTAGAGCTAGAGAATGAAGAGATTGCTAAATTAGCGGTTGAAAAAATAGCTGAATTTGTAAAGGCTCAATTAAAAGAGGGCTATCATCAGAAAGAGGCTAAGTCTGTAGTTGATCAGATGCGCCAAATGGAGAGGGCGGCCAGTCTTTGGATAGTTGACTCGCGTTGGAAAGAGCATCTTTTAGTGATGGATCACCTTCGGGAAGGAATACATTTGAGAGCTCATGCTCATGTAGATCCTTTGGTTGAGTATCAACGAGAGTCATATCTTGCTTTTCAAGATATGATTTCAACTATCAAGGAGGGGATAGTTGAAATGGTTTTTAAAGCTAAAGTTAAACTGCTTCCTGAAGATGTCGGTGTTTTTTCAGAATCACCCAAAGATTTTATTCATTCTGAATACACACCCTTAGAGAATAAGTCTTCTAAGGAAAAGGCCGCTCCGCCTAAAGTAGGAGAAAAAAGGGTTGGTCGTAACGAACCCTGTCCTTGTGGGAGTGGAAAGAAATATAAGAAGTGTTGTGGAGTCTAATTTAGTAAAATGACTTTGACCTTACTAGCCTTATGCGGTGGTATACTCACCGGTTTGAGTTTTAATTCAGAACCAACTTCTTTTTTAATCTGGTTTTCTTTAGTTCCTTTTATTCAAGTAATAAGTAAGAGCTCGCTTAAGGCGGGAATTTTTAGAGCTTTTTTATTTGGCTTTGCCTATTATCTGGTAGTTATTTTTTGGATAGCTAAAGTTACCTTTTTGGGATTGATTGCCTTGGTTGTTTATCTTTCTTTGTATTGTGTATTGTTCTTTTTAGTCGGTCGTTACTTTTTAAAGAAACCTTTGAGACTTATCAGCCTACCTTGTTTTTGGGTTTTGATTGAGTTTTTGAAGGAGAATATTTGGACTGGTTTTGGCTGGGCTAACCTAGGGTATTCTCAGTATAATAATCTTCATTTAATCCAGGTAGCTGATATTGGCGGAGTTAAGCTGATTTCTTTTTTAGTCGTAATGGCTAATGTTTTTATTTGGGAAGTAATCACAACCAAAGGGCCAAAACAGAAAAAGGCGATCGTCAAGAAAGCTCTTTTTGTGTGTTTGATCTTTCTGGCTTGTTTTTCTTATGGAGCTTATCGGCTTAAGAACTTAACCGAGGCAGGTTCTTTAGAAGTTACAGTAGCTCAGCCAAATATTCCCCAAAGTTTAAAATGGGATCCTAGCGCAGCTTCTTCAATTGTAGATAAGTTGGGGTCATTAGCTAAAGAAACAAAGAAAGAATCTTTAGTCATTTTCCCTGAGGCAGCTTGGCCGTATACTGTAGCTCAAGAAGATGTAGAAGATTTGAGAAGTTTTGCTGAAAGTATAGATCGGCACATTCTCATTGGTTCAGTTATCAAAGAAGGAGATAAGTTTTATAATTCAGCCTTATTGTTTCAGTGGAGGGCATCAGCAATCCGTTTGTGTGGTTCTTATCGTAAAATAAAACTAGTTCCTTTTGGTGAGTATGTTCCTCTTAGGAAATTGTTTAGTTTTATTGAGGTGCTGAATACAATTGGAGACATAAGCCCCGGAGAAACACTTTCAGGATTTTCGCAATCCGGACATAACTATTCGGTTTTGATTTGTTTTGAGGATGTTTTAGCGAGTTATGTTACTCAGATGGTTGGTGATAGTGATTTTTTAGTTAATATTACTAATGATGCTTGGTTTGGTGGAAACCCCCAGAGCTTTCAGCATTTGGGCGTTATGACTTTAAGAGCTGTTGAGAACAGAGTTTCTATTGTCCGCAGTGCTAATACTGGAATTAGCGGTTGGGTATCTTTTAAAGGAGAAATTGAGAAACTAACCCATCAAGGTAAGGAAGTTTTTTTTCCGGCTATTAAAACTTTTCGAATTTCTTTGAATCGGGTACGAGGGGTTTATACTTTTTGGGGTGAGCTTTTCCCGGTTTTTTGTGGTATGTTTCTTTTAGCGGTTTTTATCAAAAGCAGCAAAGATTAGGGGTTTTTAATGAAAGTTAATTTAGAAGTAATAAAAGTTAATAAACCGAAAGATTTAAACGTAATCATCGGTCAAGCCCATTTCATTAAAACAGTTGAAGATATCTATGAAGCACTCATTAGCAGTTCTCCGACGATAAAATTTGGCTTGGCTTTCTCCGAAGCTTCCGGTGAGTGTTTAGTCAGGACAGAAGGTAATGATCCAGAGCTAAAAAAAATAGCCAGCGATAATGTGTTAAGCTTGGCTTGCGGACATATGTTTTTTATAGCCTTAAAGGAGTCCTATCCGATTAACGTTTTAAATCAGATAAAAAATATTCCTGAAGTCTGTCGCATTTTTTGCGCTACAGCTAATCCGTTGGAGGTTATAGTTTGTGAGACTGCCCAGGGAAGAGCGCTTTTAGGAGTTGTTGATGGCGCTAAGCCCAAAGGCCTTGAGACTGAGGATGATGTTAGGGCGAGAAAAGATCTTTTAAGGAAGTTTGGATACAAGCTTTAAGGAACAAAGAGTATATGGCTAAAGAAAAAAAGAAATTCTTGCGTCGTAACGCTGGCTGGATTGCCATGCGAATTTTTACTTATCTTAACGGAATAACTCCTTTAGGCTGGAACTACTTTTTGGGTAGTGTTTTAGGAAGTATTGCTTACTTAGTGGTTAGGCGCCATCGTAAGATTGCTCTTGAAGGCCTAGAACTTGCTTTCCCGGAAAAAACAGTTAAACAACGCAAAAAAATAGCTCGTCAGGTATTCATTTTTATGGCTCAGAGTTCTTTTGAGCTGCTTCATTGCTTAAAGAATATTCATCAGCTGAAGAATATCAGTATTGAGGGGGAAGAATATTTAAGGCAAGCCTTAGCAAAGAAAAAAGGAGTTATAATTGTAACCGCCCATCTAGGTAATTTTCCGCTAATGAGTTTAAAGCTAGCAAAAGCCGGGTATCCGGTTAGCTTTGTTACTCGGCCGATGCGTGATGAGAAGACTAGTGATTATATTCATGGCCTAAGGAGTGCTACCGGAGTTAAAACAATTTTTTCTTATCCACGTCGTGAATGCGTAAATGGTATTATTAAGGCTTTAGCTAATAATGAGATAGTAGTAATGCAAATGGATCAGAATTTTGGTACTGGCGGCGTTTGGGTGAAATTTTTCGGCCAGTTGGCGGCTACACCAGTGGGGCCGATAGTTTTAGCTCTACGTACTCAAAGTGCGGTAGTACCGGCATATATATATCGTCAAACAACTGGTAAACATTGCATAAAGATATCTTCTGAACAGCAGTTAGACGTCGCCAAAGAAAAAGATGAAACCGTATTGGCTAATGCAATTGAGCTTACTCGGATTATCGAAGCATGGGTGAGAGAACATGATTTTCAGTGGTCATGGATTCATCGCCGTTGGAAATCGAGGCCTTCAAAAGAAGTTGAAAGATTAAAATTTAAAATAGAACAATAAAACTTGTAATCGCTAGATTTTTTTGTTAAAATTTTCTAAGATGAGAGATTTAATATGAGTAAGAAATATTCTTTAGGTATTGGTCTTAATCTTTTTGATGCCCGAGCAGTTCTTTTGAATGATGAAGGTAAAGTTTTAGCAAAGGTGATCAAAAATAGGAGTACCGTTAATGCCAACGAAACTTTGGCAACTTTACTAGAGTTGTTTGAAGGGATTCTTGCTAAGTCTAAGCGATATAAATCTTCGATAGAGGGAGTGGGTCTTGCCTTAGGCGGAATTGTAAATAGTAAAAAAGGAATTGTTTACTGGCCTCAGCCGCCGGATTCTTATGTGGCAGTCCCTTTGGGAGATTATCTCAGGAAGAAATTTGGCCTTAGCGTTTATATTGAAAATGATGCCAATGCTTGCGCTTGGGCTGAGTACCAAGCTAATTTTTCAAAATACAAAAATATTGTTTATTTGTTTTCAGGGGTGGGTTGCGGCGTTATTGCCAACGGCAACATATATAAAGGTAGAGATGGGGCTGCTGGAGAGTTGTTTTTAAATCCCAAAGCAGTTATGTCTTCATATCTAGGCGATTTTTCTTTTCTTAAAGCTTGGCCGGCTGACTTGGATATAGTTAAGCGGGCTAAAACTGCCATTTCCTTGGGTCAAGAAACTAGCTTAGTAAAAAAGATAAGTTCTAGCGGCGAATTGTTTTTAGAATCTATATTTGAGGAGGCTAATAAGAAAGATAAACTTGCTCGGGATTTAATAAAAGAGGCTGCTCGAACTTTAGGCGTAAAAGCTGCCTTTTTAATTAACTTACTTAACCCGGAAGCAGTTGTTATTGGTGGCGGTTTAGAGAGTGCCGGAGAATTCTTTTTAGAAGAATGTATAAACTCGGTAAAGAAGTTTTCTTTTAACGAGATGAGAAAGGGCTGTAAAATAACCCTTTCTTGCTTGGGTAATGATGCGACTTCTCTTGGGGCAGCAATGTTAGTTTTTAAAGAAAATACTTTACAGAGATAGTATATATGCTAGTATATTATATACGTTATAATTAATTAAAAGGAGGTCACTAATGGACAAATCAAAAATAATTCCGATCATTCTCTTGATTTTTATTTTAGGTATAGGATTTATTGCCTACACTTTCTATCAGCAGTCTCAGGAATTAGGCAAAAAAAATCAAGATTTAACGAAGGAGAATTCCGCCTTAATCCAAGAGAAAGAAGACTTAAAAGAGCAATATAATACTCAGCGAGAGAGAAATAATGCCTTAGAAGAGAGGCAATCAGCGATGAATGCTGAACTTTCACGATTAGAGAATGAACGAGATAGTTTCCAGACAAAGTTAGCTGAAGTTACCCAGGAAAGAGATCTGTTGGTTGAGAAGCTAAGTAGTAAGCCTACTCAGTCAAGCTCAAGTTCAAGCTCAGTCCAAAGCTTTAGCCCCTCAACGGTTTCTGGAGGACAGCTTTCTGAAGATCATTGGGCAGATTTTGTTAAGGAAAAAGCTTCCTTGGAAGCAAAAGTTGGTACTTTGAATAAAGTATTGCTTGATGCAAAAAGTAAGATATCGGAATTAGATAAAGATAATAAAGAGCTCAGTATAAAAATTGATCAGCTTAATAAAACAAGAGAAAGACTTGACGAAGAAGTACGCTTTAAAGAAAGAACCTTACGTGTCCTGAGTATGGATTTGGTTAGCGAGAGAGAAGAGCGGGCTTCAGCTGTTACTGAATTGAGAAAACTTCGAAGCGAAAATATAAGTTTAAAGAGAGAGATTGTTTTATCGAATAAAGAAAAAATGAATTTGCAAAGTACTCTCAGAGGCGCATTGGACAGAAAAGAAAGTTTGGAAAGTAGAATTTCTGATGCCGAGAATGTTTTAAAAGAAAAATCTTTAGCTTTCGGCGAATTACAAGAGCAGCTTGAACATGCAATAATTGGCAGTAAACGTATTACTGCTTCTGAGTCAGCATCGGTGCAGTTGCCTCCGATTGTAGTTAAACCGGAAGCTCCTGGTTTGCGAGGACTTCGTGGCGAAGTTATAGCTGTAAATAAAGAAGAAAAGTTCATAGTTGTTGATATCGGAGAAGCTTCTGGTTTACGTCCTGGCGCTTTGTTAAAAGTTATGCGTGGAGATAGAGAAATCGCAACTTTAGAGGTTATTGAGACTCGTAGGGAAATTTCTGCCGCGGACATAAAAGAAGTAGTTGGCGGGACGACTATTCAAGAAGGCGATATCGTTATAAGTCGGTAAGTTTCTTCTTACTTCATCCAGCCTATTTTAAAACGGGATAGCAATGTCTTCTAAAATAACCATCAAGGATGTTGCCAGAAAGGCGGGCGTTTCAATCGCTACGGTTTCTCGTTTTATCAATAATTTTCCTCTACGTCAAGAAAATAAAGATAAGGTTGAGCGGGCAATAAATGAGTTGAATTATCAACCTTTACTCTACGCTCGCAGACTCGCCGGCGGCAAACTTAATACTTTTGGCCTAATTCTTCCTGGTTATGAAGGGATATTTTATTCTTTTTACGCTTTAGAGATAATTCGTGAAGTCGCTGCATCAACGGCTCAAAACTCAATTGATTTGCATCTGAATATTTTTTGGGATAAAGACAACTTCCAAAGTTCCTTAGTCGACGGAGTCATAATGGCTGATGTTATTGGCAATGATCAGCAACTTGAGCGATTAACTAAGGAGGAGGTGCCCCTAATAGTTATAAATCGAAGGATTGATGATCCTAGGATTAGCTCGATATCTGTTGATAATTTTAAGGGAGCTTACGAGGCAGTAGAGTTTCTTATCCATCATGGACATAAAAGAATCGCCCATCTTGCCGGTGATTTACGCGTCCAATGCTCTCAGGAGAGGATTGATGGCTACAAAAGCGCTTTGGTTAAGAATAAAATTGAATTTCGGGAAGATTACGTTAAATCAACTAACTTTTCACGTAAGGATGCCCGGGAAGGCCTCGATGAGCTATTTGCTAAGGTTGATGAGGCTCCGACAGCAATTTTTTGCTGCAGTGATGAGGTAGCCTCAGAAGTTTTGAGTTTTGCCGAGGAAAAAAGAATCGAGGTTCCGAGATCTCTGAGCGTTATCGGTTTTGATGATAACCCTCACTGTCTTTATGGTAATTTAATGCTTACTACAGTTCGGCAACCCCTGAAAGCAATGGTCCAACAAGGGGTCAAGATTTTAAAAGATACTATCGATGAGAATAAACCTCCTCAGAAGCTGGTTCTTGATACAGAACTTATCATCAGAGACACAGTAGGATTTCTTTAAGGCGTACTGTTTAGCGCTTAGGTGCCAAACAGATAAGTTATTTTTTTAATCTTCGTATCAATATGTTGAGTTTGAAGCTTAACCTACATACTATATATAGTATTTTTTCTTGACACAGTTCATTAGCTATGATATACAATAAGTATTCTACTAGAAGCATTAATAATCAATAATTAAACATTAAGGAGAAGGGGGTTATGCAGGAAGAGTTAAATTTTTCATCGAATGCAATTGTTGTTTTACGTAAACGTTATCTTAAGAAAAACAATCAAGGTGCGGTGTCAGAAACTCCAAAAGAGTTACTAGAAAGAGTTTCTCAGGCAATCGCTAGCGTCGAGGCAAACTACGGTCAAGATGCAAAGAGAGTAAAGGAAGTTAGAGCCGAATTTTTAGAGATGATGACTAATTTAGAGTTTATGCCTAATTCCCCCACCTTAATGAATGCCGGAAAAGATTTGGGTCAGCTTTCGGCTTGTTTTGTAGTGCCGGTAGAGGATTCAATGGAATCTATTTTTGATGCTATAAAATCAACCGCTTTAATTCATAAAACTGGTGGTGGTACCGGTTTTAGCTTTTCGCGTTTACGCCCTACAAATAGTGTTGTTAAGTCTACCGGCGGAGTTGCTTCTGGCCCGGTTTCTTTTATGAAGGTTTTTGACGCAGCTACCCAAGCGGTCAAGCAGGGGGGTACTCGTCGGGGAGCAAATATGGGGATATTACGCGTAGACCATCCCGATATTTTAGAGTTTGTAAAATGTAAAGAGAAAGAGGGGCAAATTTCTAATTTTAATATTTCGATAGCCCTAACTGATGAGTTTATGGATAAAGTTCTTCAAAAACAAGATTACTCTCTTATTGATCCTTTCAATAAAGAGATTGTTGGGAAATTAGATGCTAGCGAAGTTTTTAATCTAATTGCAACCTATGCTCATAAAAATGGGGAACCAGGGATTGTTTTCATCGATAAGATTAACCGTGATAATCCTACTCCTAATCTTGGACTCATTGAAAGCACCAATCCTTGTGGCGAACAACCACTCCTACCTTTTGAAAGTTGCAATCTTGGTTCGATTAATCTTGCCAAGATGTTGACGAAAACTGATCAAGGTTTTGAAGTTGATTGGAAAAGATTGGAAAAGATTACAAAATCGGCGGTACGTTTTTTAGATAATGTAATCGATGCCAATAAATTTCCGCTTGAACAGATTAAAGAAAATACTCGTAATACAAGAAAAATTGGCTTAGGAGTAATGGGTTGGGCAACTATGCTTGGTTTTATGGGTATTCCTTACGATAGTGATGATGCAATTCACTTGGCCAAAGATGTAATGCGTTTTATTCGCGAGGCAGCCAAGAAGCAATCATTACAGCTAGCCGCAGAAAGAGATGTTTTCCCAGCTTGGAAAGGAAGTTCTTGGCATAAGAAGGGGATAAAGATACGTAATGCAACTTTAACTACTATTGCTCCTACCGGGACAATAAGTATTATTGCTGGGCCGACTTCAGGCGGAGTTGAGCCTAACTTTTCTCTTTGTTATTTTCGTAATGTTCTAGACGGAGAGAAGCTTCTTGAAGTTGATCCGGCCTTTGAGTATACAGCTAAAAAGCAAGGCTTTTATTCAGATGATTTAATGCAGCGGATTGCTAAAGGTGAAGATGTCCAGAGCATGGAGGAAGTTCCTGAAGAAACAAAAAGAATTTTTAGAACCGCAATGAACATATCACCTTTTTGGCATCTAAAGACTCAGGCTGCCTTTCAAGAGTTCACCGACAATGCTGTTTCAAAGACAATAAATTTACCTAATAGCGCAGTTGTTGATGATGTTAAGGAATCGTATCTACTAGCTTATAAGCTAGGTTGTAAGGGGGTTACCGTTTATCGTGATGGTTCAAGAAGCGTGCAGGTTTTGACCTTAGATAAGGCTGATAAGAAAAAGGAAGATAAGGAAATCCAGGGCTACTCAATAGCCGTACCTTATCCTAAACCGAGACCGGAAGTTATTTTGGGGACTACTACCAAGGTTACCACTGGATGTGGTAACCTTTATATTACCGTTAATCAAGATGAGGAAGATAATCTTTTTGAAGTTTTTACTCAGATGGGTAAGGCGGGCGGTTGTGCAGCTTCCCAACTTGAGGCTGTTGGTCGGTTAGTTTCATTAGCTCTTCGTGGCGGAATAGATATAAAAGTTATTGTTGAGCAGTTGAAAGGAATTAGATGTCCTTCACCTTCCTGGGATAAGGGAAAGAAGATTTTTTCCTGTGCTGACGCAATAGCCAGAGTTTTAGAAAAAAGAGGAACCGATCAAAAAGAGATAGTTAATGTTGTGACCCAACCGGCTAAAAGTGAAGAGGCAGATAAAGTTTTTGCTCCAGTTGCGACTAGAGACTCTCATACTATCGTTGGAGTATGCGTTGAATGCGGTTACGCTCTGCGTCATCAAGAAGGCTGCCTTGTTTGTGATGCTTGTGGCTATTCTAAGTGCTGACAACAGACAAATAGATTTTATTGATAAATTTGTGCCTGCTGGTAGGGGAAAAGCAGGCACTTTTTTTAAGAAGGAGAAGAGATGATTAAGCTAGTTTTATTGCGTCACGGTGAAAGCATTTGGAATTTAGAAAATCGTTTTACTGGCTGGACCGATGTTGGTTTATCCGACAAAGGAGCAAAAGAGGCCCATGAAGGAGCTAAGTGGTTAAAAAAAGAAGGTTTTACTTTTGACGTAGCGTATACTTCAGTTTTAAGAAGGGCAATTCAGACTCTTTGGATGGTTTTAGATGATTTAGATTTAATGTGGATTCCGGTTCAACGCTCCTGGCGTCTTAATGAGCGTCATTATGGAGCTCTCCAGGGATTAAATAAGCTAGAGACGGTTAAGAAATACGGTGAGGAACAAGTTTTGATTTGGCGAAGGAGTTATGACACCCAGCCGCCGGCCTTAACACCTGATGATGAGCGGTCTCCGGCTAAAGACCTACGTTATCAGAATTTAAAGCCTGAAGAAGTACCTTTAACCGAGTGCTTAAAGGATACGGTGAATAGATTCTTGCCTTATTGGCATGAGACAATAGTTCCTACCTTAAAAGACGGTAAAAAGGTTATCATTGCTGCTCATGGAAACAGTCTTAGGGCTTTAGTTAAATATCTCGATAATGTTAGCGATCAGGAAATTGTAAGCTTGAATATACCAACCGGAATACCGTTGGTTTATGAGTTAGACGACAATTTGAAACCAATCAGACACTATTATTTGGGAGATCCAGAAGTAATTAAGAAAGCAATTGATTCAGTTGCTAAGCAGACTAAGAAATAACAGCAAACGAATAGTTAACTAGGGGGCAGATCCGAATTTTAAAAATAGGGTGTGCCCTTTTTTTATTTGTGATACAATTTTAATCTATGAAGCAATATGATTGTATTGTAGTTGGCTCAGGTCACGCCGGAATTGAGGCTGCTTATTTAGCCTCTAGGCTTGATTGTGAGGTGTTATTTTTAACCCTCGATATCGATGCCATTGGCAAGTTATCTTGTAATCCGGCTGTCGGCGGAGTGGCTAAGGGGCATTTGGTGCGTGAGGTTGATGCTTTGGGTGGTTTAATCGGGAGAATAACCGATCGAGCTGCCTTAGGTTATCGAATTCTAAACCGTAGTAAGGGTAAGGCTGTCTGGGCTCATCGGGCTCAGGTGGATATGTTAACCTACCCCAAAATAGCGAGAGACTTTATCGAAAAGAGTGGCAAGATTAGAATATTACAGGCTAAGGTCGATAAAATTTTGGTCAAGGGCAAAAAAGTGTACGGAGTTCAAACTAATTTCGGTGAACTATTGTTATCGAGAAAAGTAATTATTTGCGCTGGAACATTTTTAAAGAGTACAATTCATATCGGCATGAAAAGTTTTCCTGGCGGAAGGCTGAATGAAGAGTCCAGTGATGGCTTATTTAATAGTATCAAAGGGCTAGGCTTTAAAACTAAGCATTTTAAAACTGGGACTTGCGCTCGACTTGATTCTCGGACGATTAATTTTTCTAAAATGATCGAACAGGTTCCTGATTCTGACGCTGTGCCATTTTCATTTACTAATAAAAGGATATCCAAAGATGCCTTAAGTTGTTTTATCGCCCACACTAACAAAAAAACTCATAACATAATTAAAAGAAACTTAAAATATTCGCCGCTTTATTCAGGAAAAATAAAATCTCAAGGCGTGCGTTATTGTCCATCACTTGAAGACAAGGTGGTTAAGTTTTCTGATCGAGACCGTCATCAGGTTTTTATTGAGCCTCAAAGTAGAAATTCTTATGAGGTTTACCCTAACGGAATCTCAACTTCCCTGCCCTATGAGGTTCAAATAAAGTTTATTCAAAGCATAGAAGGTCTAGGAAAGGCTGAAGTTTTACGTCCTGGCTATGGTATCGAGCATGGTTTAATTGATGCCCGAGAGCTTGAACTAACCTTAGAAGCGAAAAAGATCAGCGGGCTTTACTTTGCCGGTCAACTTAACGGAACTACTGGCTATGAAGAAGCAGCCGCTCAAGGTGCGATAGCTGGAATAAATGCTGCATTGTCAGTCAAGAAAAAGAAGCCGTTTATTTTAGCTAGAAATCAAGCTTATATCGGGGTTTTAATTGATGATTTAACCATCAAGGGTACTAATGAGCCTTATCGAATGTTTACCTCGCGTAGTGAGTTTCGTCTTTCTTTGCGTGAAATGAATGCTGATTTACGTCTTGGACCTTTAGCTTATAATTTAGGGCTATTAACTAGAGGTGAGTATAAGCTGATCAGCGATAAGAGGCGGTCGATTGAGGACTGTTTAAAAGAAGCAAAATCTAAAAAGATTTTTTTTCAAGGAAAGCGTCTTTCGCTTCTTGAGATTGTAAGACGTCCGAAGATAAGTTTTAGTAAGGTGAACAAGCATTTCGATAAATCAGTTGATAACTTAGCGGTTCAGCGCGAAATAGAGGTGGCGGCTAAGTATGAGAGTTTTCTAATTAGAGAGCTGGCTCAGGCTAAAGAGATAGAAAGGTTTGATCGGGTAAAGTTACCTAAGATGGATTATGCTAAGATTTCATCAATTTCTAGAGAAATAGTTGAAAAGTTAAAGAAGTTTAAGCCTAAAACCTTAGGTGAGGCTTTGAGAATAAGCGGAGTTACTCCGGCGGCGATTTTAACTATTTATAATGAGGTAAAAAAGAAGCAGAAAGTATAGTTCAGGTTGGTGCTATAAAAGTGCTAATTCAATTTTAAATATTTACCAATATACTCGGCAAATTTTTCGCTTGCTCCGTAAGGAGAGAGGGTTTCTTTTACTTTTTTTAGTTTTTCTTTTAATTGGTTGCATTTCTGATCGTTAGTTAAATAGCTAAAAGTAGCTTTAGCTATTTTGTTTGAGCTAGCTTCGTTTTGTAATAGTTCATCAACTATCTTTTCTTTTGATAGGATATTAACCATACCGATAAATTTAGTTTTCACTAATTTTTTTAAAATATGCCAGGTTAATGGATTAACCTTATAAATTATTAAATAAGGTACTTCAAGGATGGCTATCTCTACGGTTGCTGTACCTGAAGAGGCAATGATAAATTTTGATTCAGCTAGTGCAAGGTATGAGTGATTAACTATGTCCATATCCGGTGAGAATTGTCGATAGAACTCTTGGCTTAAACTCTCAGGTTTTATTATTTGGAATTGATACCCGGGGAGTTGTTTTTCGATAATTTTTTTAGCCTCACTCATAACTGGCAGATGTTTTTTTACTTCGTTTTTGCGTGAGCCAGGCATAAATGAAATTATATTTTTTGTTTTTGAGTTTTCAGGTCTCTCAATAATTTCTAAAAGCGGGTGACCAAAGTAAAGAGCATCAATATTTTTAGTTTGATAAAAATCTTTTTCAAACTTAAAGATTACTATTATTTGGTCGATAAACTTTTTAATTAAGTTTACCCTTTTTTCTCTCCAAGCCCAAACCTGAGGACTTACGTAGTAAAAGACAGGGTATTTTTTATTAATTTTTTTAGCCAATCGAAGATTGAAGTCAGGAAAGTCAATCAATATTACTAAGTCTGGCTTTACTTTTTCTATGTGCTCATAAGCTTGGTTAAAGATAGCAAAGATACCTTTCAGAGAAGAGATTACCTCAACCAGTCCGCTTACTGAATGCGCCAGAAGGTTAACTATTTGTTGAGAGTGTTCAGCAAGCGCCGGCCCACCGAAGGAATCGATTTCAAGGCTTGAGTACTTTTCTTTGAGTTTTTTAGCTAGGAGGCCTCCATAGAGGTCGCCTGAAGTGTCGCCGGCAATAATGACAATTTTTCTTGTTCCGTCGGGGTTCATTATTTACTTTGCAATGTTCCTTTGGATTTTTAAGGCAAGGCCGAGGGCATCTTTTGCTTTTTCGGCATATTCAGTTTTATATTTTTTAGCTTTCACTAATTTTATGAATTCAGAAATTTCTTTTTTTAACGGCTCTTCCTTATTAATCCCCAGCGATTTCTTTACTATTTTTTCACCTAACTTTTGATAGATTTCAACTTCTTGATTGGCATAGTCTAAAGATACATAAAGGTTTGACATAAAAATTCTGATTTTTCTTTCTCGCTTGGCTGATATTCTTGAAGAAGTGATATTAGCCACACAGCCTTTTTTAAACTCAAGACGCACATTGGCGATATCATCGGAGGCCGAGAGAACCTTTACTCCTTTGGCTTGAACTTTTTTTACTTCATCTCTTACCAAATCAAGAATTATGTCTAAATCATGAATCATTAGATCTAAAACTACACTGATGTCCAGTGAGCGGTTGGGGTAAGGGTTTAGGCGATGACATTCGATAAATAAGGGATTTTTAATAAATTCTTTCACGGCTAGATAGGCGCTGTTGTACCGCTCAACATGGCCAACAAAAAGAAGAGTGCGCATTTTTCTCGATAGATTAACTAGCTCTTCGGCTTCTTTTAAATTTTGAGTTAGCGGTTTTTCAACTAAGACTGGAATCCGATGATTTAAGAAGAACTTGGCGATTTCAAAGTGGCTGGTAGTGGGGGTAGCAATACTTACTAAGTCTACCTTGTCTTTTAGTTCTTTATAGTCTTTAAATGAGGGGCAATTGTTGTTATTTTTAAGCGTAGTTTCATTGGTGTCAACAAGGTAGATATTCGCTATCCCTTTGATTTCCTTATATATACGCAGGTGGATACTGCCTAGTTTGCCTATTCCGATGACTCCTACCTTTAACATAGGACCTATCTTATCAAATCGCTTGTGAAAAGTCAATTGATGTGATACAATTTTGGCTATGAAAAATTACTTAAAACTACTAAAATTCTTAAGACCACAGCTGGGAATTTTTTGTATTGCTTTGCTGGCGACTGCAATTTCTGCGGCCTTAAACGGAATAACCATTCTTTCAATTTTACCCTTAGTTGATATTGTTTTTACCGGTAAACAGATAATAATTCCTACTACTTTGCCGCCATTTCTCTCAGGTTTAGTGGATAAGCTAAATGCTGTTGATCCGGCCGTCTTATTTAAGGTCTTGGTTATCTCTATTGTGCCTTATTTCTTTGTTAAAGGAATATTTTTCTGGCTTCAAGGTTATTTAATGAATGCGGTGGCCTATCGTACGGTAAGAGAGGTAAGGAATAAGCTTTTTCAGAAACTTCAGGAACTTTCTTTGGCTTTTTACTCACGTCAGAGAACCGGAGAGCTAATGAGTCGGATTACTAATGACGTTGGATGTATTAATAATGCGATTTCTTTTGCTTTCAGAGATTTAATTCATGAATCGTTTCGTTTCCTTATTTATGTCGGGTTTGCTTTTGCTATTGGCGGAAAGGTAGCCTTAATAACGGTTATTTTTCTACCGTTAATTGTTATGCCAATAGCTAGAATTGGCAGGCGGCTTAAAAAAATATCAACTCAGACTCAGGAAAAAGTGGCTGATATAAGTTCATTGCTTTCTGAGACTATTTCTGGAGTGAGAATAGTTAAGGCTTTTTCAATGGAAGATTATGAGCTAGGCAGATTTAAAGCGCAGAATCAGCGTTATTTTAGCTACTTGATGAAGGCAACTAAAAGAATGCTTTTGTCTACTCCGATTTCTGAGATGGCTGGAGCAATAGCCACAACGGTTATTCTAGCTATTTGGGGAAGGGAGGTAGCTCGGGGTAATATTTCCTTTGGTGGCTTTAGCGTGGTCATGGGTTCACTTATGTCTTTAATGCAGCCGCTAAAGAAGTTAACCGGAGTTCACTTTACTACTCAGCAGGGTTTAGCTGCTAATAAGCGTATTTACGAGATACTTGATACTGAAGTTTTAGTTAAGGATTCAGTTGGTGCCATCGATATACCGATTTTAAAAGATAAGATTGTTTTTAAGGATGTTTGGTTTAAATATGAGGGTTCTTCAGAAGATGTTCTAAGTGGCACTAACCTTGAGGTTAAAAGAGGCGAGATGATAGCTGTGGTTGGCCCTTCGGGGGCCGGAAAAACCACCATGATAAATCTAATTCCTCGTTTTTATGATCCTTATAAGGGGAGTATTTTGTTTGACGGGAAAAATATAAAGGATGCAAGTTTAAAATCTGTGCGCAATCTTGTCGGTATGGTTACTCAAGAGATGATTCTTTTTAACGATACAATAAGAGCTAATATTGCTTACGGAAATCAGGATACTACTAATCAACAGATTGAAGAGGCAGCTAAAAAAGCCTCAGCCCATGAGTTTATCATGAACTTGCCGGAAAAATATGATACAGTTATCGGCGATAGAGGATTTAGGCTTTCTGGTGGTGAGAAGCAGAGAGTGGCAATTGCCCGGGCTATTCTAAAAGATGCGCCGATATTAATCTTAGACGAAGCCACTAGCAATCTTGATTCAGCCTCAGAACAGTTGGTAAAAGATGCCCTTTACACCTTAATGCAAGGGAAGACTTCTTTTGTTATTGCTCATCGACTTTCTACAGTCCAAAAGGCCGATAAAATCGTAGTTTTAGACAAGGGAAATATTGTCGGAATAGGAACGCACGCCCACCTTATCGAGACCAATTCCCTTTATAAAAAGCTGCATGATTTGCAGTTTAATGCCTAAAGCTTTCGGGGCATAATATATATTGAATATATTAAGAAGTATGATATACTTTGAGTCAAGATTGCCAACGGTCAAGAGGAGGAAATTGGCTGTCTGGTAAGGTAAAATACTGCCCAATGAGGCAAAAAAGCTCACAAATATTAAGTTCAAGTAAGGAGGAAGAAACTAATGGCGTTACCCGATCTTATTAAAAACTTACTAGAAAGTGGCGTTCACTTCGGCCATTTGAGTAAGCATTGGAATCCCAAGATGAAGCGATTTATTTTCGGGAAGAAGAAGAATGTCTATATTATTGACTTAGAGAAAACAGCTCTAAAGTTACAGGAAGCAAAAGATTTTGCAAAAGAGAAGGCGAAGCTGAGCGAGAAAATTCTGTTCGTAGGGACTAAGAAGCAACTACGTGGAGAAATGAGGCAGCTAGCGACTTCTTGTAGCATGCCTTATGTGGTAGAGCGTTGGGTTGGTGGTTTGCTTACCAATTTTTCCACAGTAAGGACTAGGGTGAATAAGTATTTAGAACTTATTGAGAAAAGAGACACTGGTAAGTTTGAGACAATGATGAAAAAGGAAGTGGTACGCTTAAACCGGGATATAGAGAGAATGGAAAAGGTTTATAGTGGGGTTACCACAATGGATGGGCTACCGGGTTGTGTTTTCATCATTGATCCTAAAAAAGAGATGGCTTGTGTGAGAGAGGCCCGTAAGCTTTCCATACCGATTATTGCCTTGATTGACACTGATGCTGATCCGGAAATGATCGATTATCCGATACCGGGTAATGACGATTCAATAAAATCGGTAAAGTATATAGTTTCTTGTTTGGTTGATGCGGTTAATGAGGGACAAAAGGCAGCAACCGATTTAACCAAACAGGTAAAAACTGAGGAATCTAAAAAAAGCCCAGCCAAAGAAAATAAGGCTTCTAGCGAAGGGTCCCAAGAGGAAAAGTTAGAAGAAGATCAGAAAAAAACCGAAAAAAAAGCATAGAGATCCAGTTCGCGGATATCTACAACTTCAAGGAGGACGAGGATGAGCCTAACCGATATTAAAAAATTAAGAGATATGACCTCTCTAGGTATTAATGATTGCAAAAAAGCCTTATCGGAATCAAAGGGTGACTTTAGTAAGGCTTTAGAGATTTTAAGGAATAAAGGTGTGCAAACTTTAAAAAATAAGAGTTCACGAAGTGCAACCCAAGGTCGCATAGAGTCATATGTTCATTTTGGAGGCAATCTTGGCGTATTGGTTGAGATAAATTGCGAAACTGATTTTGTTGCTCGAACCGATGTATTTAAGGCTTTTGTCAAAGATATCGCAATGCAAATTGCTGCTGCTAGTCCGGAGTACATAAAAAAAGAAGATATTCCTAAAGAAATTTTGGAACCAATTGAAGATAAAGATGCATATTGTAAACAGCATTGCCTTATCGATCAGTCCTTTATAAAGAATAGCAAGCTTTCAGTTGCTCAATATCTTCACGAGGTAGTATCAAAAACTGGAGAGAATGTTGTAATCAAAAGGTTTATTCGTTTTTCTTTAGGAGAAGAAGCTTAGAGGTTTTTTAGGTTGATTGATGAAGGCTAAATATAAAAGAATTCTTCTTAAACTAAGTGGAGAGGCGTTTCAAGGGAAATATTCACACGGAATCGATAGTTCAGTCTGCGCTCTTTTAGCTAAACAGATTAAAGAGATAGTAGAATTAGGCACTGAGATAGCTTTGGTGGTTGGTGGTGGAAATATCTTTCGCGGGGTGCCGAAATCTACTGAGTTTCAAATGCAGCGAACCGTTGCCGATTATATGGGAATGTTGGCGACTGTCTTGAATGGTTTAGCTCTTCAGAATGCTTTAGAGAATCAAGGCATTACAACTAGAGTTATGACTTCGATTGGAATGGAAAGAATTGCTGAGCCTTATATTCGCAGGCGCGCCGTTAGACACCTAGAGAAAAAGAGGGTAGTAATATTTGTTGCCGGCACTGGCAATCCTTATTTTACCACTGATACGGCAGCAGCTTTAAAGGGAGTTGAAATTGGCGTTGATGTATTGTTTAAGGCAACTAAGGTAGATGGCGTATATTCATCGGATCCTTTTAAAAACAAAAAAGCCAAAATGTTTAAGAACTTGAAATATATGGAAGTGATCAGTAAAGAGTTAAAAATAATGGACTCAACAGCAGTTACTTTATGTATGGAAAATAAGTTACCGATAATTGTTTTCAATTTTTTAAAGAAAGATAATTTAAAAAAAGTAGTTTGTGGTAGCGATTTAGGAACTCTAATTACTTAAGCGGAGGCAGATATGATTGCAAAACAAGTTCTTAGTGAAATAGAGGCAACTATGAAGAAGGGGATTGAAGCAACTAAACGAGAGTTGTCTGAGCTCCGTTCAGGGCGGGCAAATCCGAAGATGGTCGAAGGGGTAAGGGTTAATTATTATGGAACGCCAACCTTACTAAAAGAAATAGCCACTATTGGTGTTCCTGAGGCCAGGATGGTAGTTATACATGCTTATGACCCGACATCTTTGAAAGAGATTGAGAAAGCAATATTGCAATCAGAGTTAGGTATTACCCCGGTGAATGACGGAAAGATTATCCGTTTAATTGTCCCCCCTCTAAGTGAAGAAAGGCGGGAGGAATTAATAAAGATAGTGAAGAAAGTTGTTGAGGAAGGTAAGGTGTCGATTAGAACTGTGAGAAGAGATGGTAAAGAGAGGATAAAACAACTCGAAAAAGATAAAAAGATTTCTGAAGATGAACGATTTAAGTCTGAGGAAGACCTTCAGAAGCTGACCGATAAATCGATAAAAGATTTAGAAGTTATTTTAGAAGAGAAAGAAAAAGAATTGAAAGAATTTTAACTATGGGCCGCTAGCTCAGTTGGTAGAGCACCGCCCTTTTAAGGCGGCTGTCCCCAGTTCGACCCTGGGGCGGCTCACTTGTTACGCCGCGGTGGCGGAACTGGCAGACGCGCATGGCTTAGGACCATGTCTCGTAAGGGGTGGGAGTTCGACTCTCCCCCGCGGCATTTGTAGTTTTTCGCGGGGGTAGCTCAATCGGCTAGAGCGTCACGTTGCCAACGTGAAGGTTGAGGGTTCGATTCCCTTCCTCCGCTGTTTTTTTAGTTTAAAATTCAATAATGAACGTTTTAGATTATTTAGATTCAGAAAGCATTATTTTAGGTTTAAAAGCCAAAAATAAAAAGGCTGCTGTTTCGTCTATGCTTGATTATCTTGTTCAAAAAAAGAAGATAACCAAGGATGACAAAAAAACTATTGCCCGGGCCATATTTCGTCGAGAAGAAATGGGCTCTACCGCGATTGGAAACCACATAGCATTTCCCCACGCTCGAGTGAATTCGGTTAAAGATATTATCATCTGCGTAGGAGTATCTAAAGAAGGGGTTGATTTTGATTCTTTAGACCAAGAACCAGTTAGCATTATTGCTTTACTTTTATCGAACCAGAGTGAAGCGGGTTTACATCTTAAAATGTTGGCTTTCTTGGCACGAATGTTGCGGGATAAATATCTCGTTCAGAGATTGAAGAACGCAAAAAGTCAGACTGAAGTCATAGCGTTGTTGCGTCAGCAACAGCAAGCGATTGGTTAGAGGAAAATCTTTTTAAAGTAAAAAAGTATGAAAAAATTTATAAAAGTTATACGTTGGTTATACCCAGGCTTGCGGATAAAGCGGTGGGTAGGATTATTAGTTTTAAGTAGTTTTTTCGTGATTTTTTCTACGGTTCGTTTTATCTATGATGTTGATCCGGTTTTGCGAATATTCGATTTGGTTTTATTTGTATTTTCTTTCGCCGGTTTTATTGCTGGGGTAAAATCATTGATTGAGAGTTTTTTTGAAGCCATTTATCCTGGGAAGAATAAAGAACTGATTGATATAATTTACGAAAAACGATTTCTTTCCAAGGGACCAAAAATTGTAGCTATTGGTGGAGGAACTGGCTTGTCAACCATCCTTGAAGGCTTAAAGAAATACACCGCGAATATAACCGCAATCGTTACTGTGGCTGATGAAGGAGGGTCTTCGGGGCGATTGCGTGAAGAATTTGGAATATTGCCACCGGGTGATATACGTAACTGCCTTGTTTCCTTGGCTGAGGTTCCTCAGATGATGCGTGATTTGTTTCAATATCGTTTTGAGGAAGGAGATGGTATCAAAGGCCATAGCTTTGGTAATCTTTTCATCACGGCTATGACTCAGGTGACCGGAAGTTTTAAGGATGCTGTAGAAGAATCAAGCATTGTTTTAGCCATCCGGGGAAGGGTTTTGCCTTCGAGCCTTGATCGGATTCGTCTTAAGGCTGAATACGGTGATGGGACAACTAAAGAGGGAGAAGATAAGATTCCTGACGAGGGAAGATCAATAAAGAACATTTGTCTTATTCCTGATGACCCTAAGCCAAATCCCGAAGCAATTGAAGCAATCCGCGAGGCTGAAATAATAGTTTTTGGTCCGGGAAGTCTATTCACTAGCGTTATTCCAAATCTTTTGATTGGTCAGATTAAAGATGAGATTTCGAAGCGCGATGTTATGAAGTTGTATATTTGTAATGTTATGACTCAAAATGGCGAAACTGATGGTTTTACAGCTTTTGATCATTTCAATACAATTGTTTCACACACTAAGAAAAATGTGATTAATAGCTGTTTGGTGAATTCGGGACGTCTTGAACATCGTCTTTTAGTTAAATATGCTCAGGAGAAGTCTTTTCCGGTTATCTTTGATCGTGAGCGTTTTAAAAAGAAAGGCGTGGGAATATTTGAGGCCAATGTTGTTAGTAGAAGCAATTATTTAAGGCATGATTCAGAAAGAGTGTCTAAGGAAATTATAAATATTTATAACTATCGGAAGCGACGATGGAAAGTTTGGAAAAGAAAATAATAGTAAATAAAGAGCATGGTTTACATGCACGGCCAGCAACTATTTTTGTCCAGTTAGCCAATAAGTTTAATTCTTCCGTTAAGGTTGTCAAGGATGGCGAAGCGGTAGACGGTAAGTCAATAATCGCTATTTTAAGTTTAGGGGTAAGCAAGGGGGCAGAAGTGGCTTTAGTTGTTGAGGGTGGTGATTCCCAAGAGGCTATGGACGAACTCAAAAAATTTTTAGAGGCTGAAAATGATTAAATTAAAAGGCATTGCTGTTAGTGGCGGAGTTGGGATCGGAACAGTTCTAACCTTGAGAAAGGATGAGCTTTCGATTCCTAGGAGAAAAATTGCTCATGATGAGATTTCTCGCGAGATCTATCGTTTGGAAGAGGCTTTGATTGAAACTCGTCGGCAAATTTCGGACCTTCAAAAGAAGATTTCTCAAGACATTGGCTTTGATCACGGAAGGATATTCGAAGCTCATTTTTTGGTTCTTGAAGACAGGATGCTTATCGAAGATATTATTAAACAAATTAAAAATAATAAAGTTAACGTAGAGTACGCGTTTTCTCAAAGTGTAAAGAAGTATGTTGATACGCTTTTACATTTGAACGATGAATACTTAAGAGAAAGAGTTGTCGATATCGAAGATATTGCCCGCAGAGTTTTACGGACAATGTTGAAGGAAAAGGCAACTACTTTAAGTAATTTAAAAGAAAAGGTAGTTGTTGTTGCTCATGATCTTGGCCCTTCTCAAACTGCGTCTTTGCCAAAAGAAAATGTTCTTGGGTTTGTTACTGATATCGGAGGTAGGACATCACATACTGCGATTATTGCTCGTACCTTAAGAATTCCGGCAGTCGTTGGTCTCGAAACAGCTACTGATAATATTAAGTCTGGAGATAAAATTATAGTTGATGGGTCAACTGGCGAAGTTATAGTCAACCCGACTGATAAGGTTCTTAAAGAATATGAAAAAAAGTCAACCCTTTATGATAAAGAAATTAAAGCTATCCATATTCCCAAGGCTTTAAAGGCAACAACCAAGGATGGTAAAGAAGTTATTATTTCAGCTAATATTGAGTTACCTGAAGAATTATCTTTAGTTAAACAATACGGAGCAGAGGGTATTGGTCTTTATCGGACAGAGTATATTTTTCTGGGCCGGAGGGATTTACCTTCCGAGGAAGAGCAATATGAGGCTTATCGGTTAGTAGCTAAAAAGGTTAAGCCAAATACAGTAGTTTTTAGGACTATTGATATTGGTGGGGATAAGTTTCTTTCTCGACCAGAAGTTCCCCATGAGATGAGTCCTTTTTTAGGTTGGCGGGCAATTAGGTTTTGTTTAGCCCGACCAGAAGTGTTTAAAGCTCAGCTACGGGCAATTTTGAGAGCTTCGGTTGAGAAAAACGTAAATGTAATGTTTCCGATGATTTCGGGGGTAGAGGAACTCAGGGCGGCCAAAGCTATTCTTAATGAGTGTAAAGGTGAACTACGTAAAGAAAACAAACATTTTGATGAAAAATTGGCAGTTGGCACGATGATTGAAGTTCCTTCGGCAGCTTTAACGGCTGATGCCTTAGCTAAAGAGAGTGATTTTTTTAGTATTGGAACTAATGATTTGATTCAATATTCTTTAGCCGTTGATCGGGGAAACGAAAAGGTTGCTTATCTTTATGAACCGGGGCACCCGGCAGTATTGAAACTTATAAAACAGGTTATCGATGCGGCTCATAAAAATAAGATTTGGGCAGGCATGTGCGGGGAAATGAGTGGTGAGCCTATTTTTTCATTTTTACTTTTAGGTTTAGGGCTTGATAAGTTTAGTATGTCTCCGCCTCAGATTCCTAAAATAAAAGAGTTAATCTCTAACGTTAAATTTTCTGACGCTCAAAAGATTGCCGTCAAGGCTTTAAATATTTTAACCGCCAAGGAAGTTGAAAAGTATTTTCAGGGCGAGCTAAAGAAGATTTTAAAAGATAAATTTAACCATATTTTAATGGTTTAAACTATGAAAGTAATAATTCTTGCCGCCGGTTATGGAACCAGACTTTATCCTTTAACTTATCATATTGCTAAACCGTTATTGCTGGTGAATAAAAAGCCGATGCTTAATTTTTTGATTGATAAGATAGCTATTTTAAAAAAGAGCTTTCCGATTGATGAGGTACGAGTTGTAGTTAATGATAAGTTTTATAAAGATTTTTTAGCCTGGGAGAAAAGATATAAAATAAAAGTAAAGATTGTCAATGATGGTTCAACTAGCCCTGATGATCGTCTAGGTGCAATAAAAGATATGAGATTTGCAATGGGTAAAGAAAAGTGTGATTGGTTGATACTTGGTGGAGATAATTTATTTGAGGATAGTTTGACCAGTTTCTTGGATTTTGCTTTAGATAAAGAATCTAATCCATCAATTGGCCTTTACGATCTGAAATCAAAAAAAGAGGCAACCCGGTTTGGCATAGTTAGTTTAAACACCAAGTCACGAATTGTAAAATTTGCCGAGAAACCAAAGAAACCAGCCTCAACCCTTGCGGCATCATGTGTTTATTTTTTTCCTAAGAAATCCCTAGGGTTACTAAATACATTTGTTAAGGGTCATAGAAGTGTTGATGCTTCCGGGCGCTATATTGCTTGGCTTGTTAGGACGGCTAAGGTTTTCGGTTATATCTTAAAAGGCAAGTGGATTGATATTGGACATATTGATTCTTTAAAGTTAGCCGAAAAAGCATTTAAATAAGATTTAGATTTATGGAGGATTAGTATGCAGTTAAAACAGATGAGAGGAAAAATTGATAAGATAGACAAAAGAATAGTCGAGTTGCTTAACCAGCGGGCTCAGGAAGTAATAAAAATAAGCCTTCTTAAGAAGAAAAAGAAATTATCTCTTTATTCTCCGGAAAGAGAGGCTAGCATGCTTGAGTCTCTTAAAAAGCTAAGCCAGGGGCCTTTGCGTGGAGAAGATATTGAAAATGTTTTTCGGGAAGTTTTATCAGCCTGTCGTTCTCAGAAGGCCAATTTGGAGATTGCCTACTTAGGGCCTCAAGGCACTTTTACTCATCTTGCGGCAATAAAGAAATTCGGCAAAAGACCGGACTATCTTCCGGTAGCAAGTATTAGTGATGTTTTTGATGCCGTCGACAGAGACCAAGCGCAATACGGAGTTGTTCCGGTTGAGAACTCTACCGAAGGGGTAATTAACTATACTTTGGATATGTTTTTTGGCTCATCGTTAAACATTTGCGCTGAGATAACTATGAATATTTCGCACGCCCTCTTAGCTAAAGGGTCTGAGAGTATAAAACGGGTTTACTCTAATCCTGAAGTATTTGCTCAGTGTCGAAACTGGATAGCTGCTTCCTTAAAGGATGTTGAGTTAGTTCCAGTTTCATCGACGGCTAAAGCGGCTAAAGAAGCTAAAAAAGATAAAAATGGTGCTTGTATCGGGAATAAAATTTTGGCCAATCTTTATGGTTTGAGAATAATAGCTTCTTCAATTCAAGACTCATCAAACAATTACACAAGATTTTTGGTAATTGCTAAAAATGATAGTCCACCTTCTGGTAAAGATAAGACCTCTATTTTGTTTTCAACTAAAGATAAAGTAGGGGCTTTGCATGATATTTTGTCATCGTTTAAGGCTTCGGGCTTAAATCTTACTAAAATAGAGTCTCGGCCTTCTAAGAAAAAAGCCTGGGAGTACTATTTCTTTGTCGATTTTCAAGGACACAAGAGCTCTGCTTTGGTTAAGAAGTCTTTGAAGAAATTAGAGAAACAATGTTCCTTTGTTAAACTTCTTGGTTCTTACCCCTGTGAAAATTAGCCTGTTAGTTGAGGCGTTAAAAAATATTAAGGAGATAAAAATCAAAAAAAGCTTTACTTTAATTGAATTAATTGTAGTCATCGCAATCATTGCCATTTTAGCGGCGATCATTGCACCGAATGCTTTTCGAGCAATTGAGAAAGCTAAAATATCTGCCACAGTTCAGGATTTTAAATCTTTTAAAACTGCGACTCAGGCTTATTATGCTGATGTTGGAAAGTGGCCTTGGGAGGGCGCAGTTTGGAATCCACCCAATTGGGACACCAGCAATGGCGAAGGGTATATCAACAATGATGGTGCCTCAGGTTGGGATGGACCTTATTTGGAAGGTTGGCCAAAAGCCAATTGGGGTATGGATTTTGTTTGTTATTATTATTTGAGTGATTGGGATGCAGATGGGATAGCTGAAAGTCATTTTGTTTCAATTCGCAAGAATGCCTTCGTTACTCCTACAGGCAATTCTACAGCCTTGCCAGAACATGTTCGACAAAGGATAGATGAGATTCTTGATGACGGAGATTTGGATACCGGAAAACTTCAGATGGCTAGCGATTTGTATTTTGACTATCTACTAGTTAGATGAAGGCCATTAAAAGCCTAACTAAAACTTTATGGGGACATATCGTAAAGAATTAAAAAAGATCGATAACTATAAGCCGGGAAAACCAATCGAAGAAGTAAAAAGAGCTTTGGGATTGGGTGAGGTCTATAAACTGGCTTCTAACGAGATTCCTTTTGAACCGACCTATATAAAAAAAGCTGTTTTGGCTGAGATTAAGAACATTAATCGTTATCCAGAAAGTGGTTCATTTTACCTGAGGCAAAAATTAGCTAAAAAACTAAAAGTTAACGAAGAACAGCTAGTTTTTGGTAACGGATCTGACGAGTTGATTGTTCTGGCACTTAAGGCCTTTGTTGAAAAGGGTGACCAGGTTATAGTGTCTTATCCGACCTTTTTGATTTATGAAATTCAAGCAAAAATAGCCGGTGCTAAAGTTATTAGAGTTCCTTCCAGCGGCTTGCGTTACGATTTAGAGGAAATAGCAAAGAAGGTAAATAAGAAGACAAAGATTATTTTTATTGCTAATCCTGATAATCCTACCGGAACCTATTTGACTCAGCGAGAAATTAATAATTTTTTAGCTAAAATTCCTAAGTCGATATTAGTTTTTTTTGATGAGGCTTACTTTGAATTTGCACCAAAGAATTTTCCTAAAAGTTTGGCTTTTTTAAAGAAAAGAGGCAATATCATTGTAACTAGAACATTTTCTAAGGCCTATGGCTTGGCTGGCTTGCGTATTGGTTATGGAGTTACTACTAAAGAGATAGCCGGTATTTTAAATAAAATTAGGGAGCCGTTTAATATTAATCGCTTTGCTCAAGTAGCGGCCGTTGCCGCTTTAGGAAACAACAGTTTTTTAAAAAAGGCAGTAAGCTATGTAAATAATGAAAAGAGCTATTTTTATCGAGAATTAAAAAAATGCAAACTTTCATTCGTTGAGAGCGCGACTAATTTTGTAGTGGTTGATTTTAAGAAGAGCACTAAGGGGCTTTATGATTATTTGTTGAAAAATGGCGTTATTGTTCGTGAACTTAAGGGTTGGGGCTTGTCGCGTTACTTTCGAGTGACTGTGGGCCTAGCTAAGGAAAATAGAAAATTTATAAGTTGTTTAAAGGCTTATTTAGCCAAAATTAAAGGATAAACTATGATTATTGTATTTAAAAAAGGCGCAACTGAACAGGAAGTTTCAAATTTAATCAGCCGAATTGAAAAATTAGGATTGAAGGCAATGATTTCCAAAGGTACTGAACGAACTATTGTCGGAGTCATCGGTCCGGAAGACATAATTCGTTTGCATCCTTTAGAGGTTTTTCCCGGTGTTGAAAAAGTAATGCCGGTCTTGGCGCCCTATAAGCTTGTATCTCGAGAGTTTAAAAAAGATGACACAGTAGTAAAAATTGCAAGAGGCGTTGAAGTTGGCGGTAAGAAAATAACAGTTATCGCTGGTCCTTGTTCCATAGAGAGTGAAGCTCAGCTTATGGAGGTTGCTAAGAAAGTCAAAAAATCCGGAGCTTCAATTTTAAGGGGAGGCGCTTTTAAGCCTAGAAGCTCTCCTTATACTTTTCAAGGTTTAGGCCAGGAAGGTTTAAAGATTCTAAAAGATGCATCGGATAAATTTTCAATAGCTACAGCTACTGAAGTTATGGACACCCGCGATGTCGAGCTAGTTGCAAGGTACAGTGATTGTTTGCAAATCGGGGCTCGCAATATGCAGAATTTTAATCTTTTAAAGGAAGTCGGCCAAACCAAGAAGCCGGTTATTTTAAAGCGCGGCCTGAATGCTACGATAAAAGAGCTTTTGATGAGTGCTGAATATATATTAAGCGAAGGAAATTTTAATGTAATCCTTTGTGAGCGGGGGATACGCACCTTTGAAGATTTTACCCGTAATACTTTAGATATCAGCGCAGTCCCAGTAATAAAGTTGCTATCACACCTACCAATTGTAGTTGATCCGTCTCATGCTGCCGGAAAGTGGGGGTTGGTTGGTCCGTTAAGTAAAGCTGCTATTGCAGCTGGTTGTGATGGTTTATTAATTGAGGTCCATCCTAATCCTCAAGAGGCTTTAAGCGATGGGCCACAGCAGTTATTGCCCGAGAACTTTGCAAGTTTGATGAATGAATTAAAGGATATAGCTAAAATAGTAAAAAGACAAATGTAGGGTGAAGATGGATTTGAAAAGAGTTAAAAAAATAGCAATAATCGGTGTTGGATTTATGGGCGGATCTTTAGCTTTAGCTTTGAAGAAGAAGCTGCCTTATGCGAAGATTTGGGGGTTTGCCCGCAGTCAGAAGTCTTTTAATAAGCTTAAAAGGTTAAGTTTGCTGGATCGGGTTGAGAAAGATCTAGCTAAACTGGTGGTTGATTCAGATCTAGTAGTTTTTGCTTTACCGGTTAAGGTTATTTGTAGTTACTTTAAAAAAGTTTCTCCTTTTTTAAAAGAAGGGGCTACGGTTATCGATTTAGGAAGCACAAAACAGTTAGTCGAAAAATCGGCCAAAATGAATTTACCGCGTTCGATCGATTTCATTGCTTGCCATCCTTTAGCCGGAAGTGAAAAGAGTGGCGCTGAATTTAGCCACGAAAATCTTTATCAAGGTTCAGTTTGCTTGATTACTTCTTCGCCCAAAGCCAAGGCAGCTAAATCAGTAAAGAATTTTTGGCAAAAGCTAGGCTGTCGGGTTGTTTTTATTAGCGCTAGTCAGCACGATAAAGTTCTTTCTGGTATATCTCACCTGCCGCATTTAATTTCTTTTTCGCTCAGTGAGCTTATTTCTGAAGATTATTTGAAGTTTTCTACTAACAGTTTTAAAGATTTAACTCGCATAGCTAACTCGCCAGCTTTAGTTTGGGCAGATATTTTTATTTCTAATAGTGACAACATTGTAAGGGATTTGAAAGGCTATATTAAAATTTTAAAAAAATATCAAGCTTTGTTAAAAAAAGGCGATCGGGAGCTAATTGTTAAGTTAATCACCAAGGTAAATCACAAACAAAAAAAGATTATATGATTATTGCTATTGATGGGCCAGCCGGATCAGGCAAAACTACTGTGGCTCGACTTTTGGCTAAAAGATTAGGTATTTCTTATCTTGATACCGGAGCCATTTATCGTGTTTTAACCTATCTTGCCTTAGAGCGTAAAATTGGCGCTTGGGACGAAGAGGCTTTAACCGAGCTGGCTAAAATTCTCAATTTGGATTTAAAGGGGAGCGAAGTTTATCTCGACGGTGTTGACCTTAGCGAGAAGATTAGGACCCCGCAAATAGATAAGTCTATCTCAGCGGTAGTTTCTCATCCCGAGGTACGAAAGGTAATCGTAGAGCTACAGAGAAAAATCGTTGAAAAAGGAGATTTTGTCGTAGAGGGTCGCGATATTACTACAGTTGTTTTTCCGGATACCGAATACAAGTTTTATCTTGATGCTGACCCGAACATTCGCGCTGAAAGGCGATCGAAAGAACTGCAAACTAAAGGAGTAAGCATTGAGCTTTCTGAGGTTCAGGAGGATTTAGAGAAACGAGATTATGCTGATAAGAATAGAGAAGTTGGAGCTTTAAAAAAAGCTCCTGATGCCTTTTTTATTGATACCAGCAATTTAACTATCGAGCAATCCGTTGAGGAGATAGCAAAGCATATTCAAGTGAAGTAACTTCTAAGGTTTACGTGGAAGAAAAAAATAACATCCGCAATTTTTGTATTATTGCCCACATCGATCATGGAAAGTCTACCCTTGCCGATAGATTTCTAGGTTTGTCCGGAGCTCTCGCAAGAAGCAAGACTAAAGAGCAGATGCTTGACAGTATGGAGCTTGAGCGAGAACGGGGAATTACTATAAAGGCAAAAGCGGTTAGATTGAATATAACTTGGCAAGGCAAAGAATATATTTTGAATCTTGTTGATACTCCTGGGCATGTTGATTTTAGCTATGAGGTAGCTAAGTCGTTAAAAGGTTGTGAGGGGGCTATTATTTTGGTAGATGCTTCTCAGGGTATAGAAGCTCAGACTGTAGCCAATTTTCATCTAGCCTTAGAAAGTGACTTAAAAATTATGCCGGCTCTTAATAAAATAGATTTACCAAGCGCTGATCCTAAAAGGTGCATAAACCAACTTTTTGAAGTTTTTGGTTTTAAGGAGGAAGAAATTTCCTTAATTTCGGCTAAAGACGGAAAAGGTGTGGAAGAATTACTGGCTAGAGTTATCAATGAAATACCACCGCCCTTTGGTGATGTCAATAAGCCGCTTAAGGCTCTTCTGTTTGATTCAGCTTATGATTCTTATCGGGGGGTTATTCTTTTCCTAAGAATTTTTGACGGTAAAATTTACCGCGGTGATTCAATCGTTCTTATGCACCAAAATAAAACTTACAAGGTTGAGGAGGTAGGGGTATTTTTACCTCAGGCTGAAAAAAGAGACAGTCTTTCTTGTGGTGAGGTTGGTTATATTTGTTGTAATATTAAAAATCCTCAGGAGATCGATGTCGGCGATACGGTAACTAGCGCTAAAAATCCTACAAAAGAAGCTTTCGCTGGTTACAAGAAGCTACCGCCAATGGTCTTTTCGGGAATTTTCCCTTCATCGCCTAAAGATTATCCGGCCTTACGTCGGGCAATGGAGAAGTTAAAGCTTTCTGATCCATCTTTTGTTTATGAGCCTGATAACTTGGGTAATCTCGGGCACGGTTTTAGATGTGGTTTTCTAGGCCTTCTTCATATGGAAATAGTTCAGGAGCGCTTAGAGCGTGAGTATAATCTTGACTTGATACTTACTTCACCTAGCGTCCGCTATAGAATAAAGCGTAGAGGTGCCAAGGAGTTTGAGGATGTAGATATTCCTCATCAGTTTCCTGATCCGGGAGTTATTGAGGAAATGCAGGAGCCTTATGTTCGGGCTATAATAATCGCTCCTCCTGATAATATGGATGATTTATGCGAATTGGCAAAGAACCGGCGCGGTGAATTTGTTAAAATGGATTATATCGGTCGAGATCGAGTAAATATTATTTTTGATTTACCGTTAGGGGAAATAGTGATTGATTTTTATGATAACATAAAGTCTCTTACTAAGGGGTATGCTTCATTTGATTATGAGTTTGTTGGGTATCGAAAAACCGAAATCGTAAAATTAGATATTCTTTTTAATCAGAAAAAAGCTGAAGCCTTTTCTTTTTTAGTGCATAAACAAAAGTGTGACGTTAAAGCTCGCTCGGTAGCTGATCGCCTGAAGGATTTAATTCCTCGCCAGATGTATGAGGTGAAAGTTCAGGTAGCGATTGGGGCGAAAATAATTGCTTCCAGTCGAATATCAGCTTTAAAGAAGAACGTTACCGCTAAGTGCTATGGAGGAGATATTAGCCGTAAGCGTAAACTTTGGGAAAAACAGAAAAAGGGTAAGAAAAAGATGAAACAGTTGGGTAATGTTACTTTTCCTAACGATGCCTTTTTAGAAGTATTAAAGATGTAGTATGAATAAAAAAAGTCAGTTACGAGAGTGGATTGAAGCTTTGGTTGTTGCTGGGGCGATAGCTATATTTGCCAGGAGTTTTTTCTTTCAAATTTATAAGATCCCTACGACTTCTATGGTTCCAACCCTTATGCCTGGCGATAAGATTTTTGTGAGCAAATTAACCTATGGCCCTAAGGTACCATTTACGCCTTTTCGTATTAAAGGTTTTGCTAAACCGCAAAGGGGAGAAGTGGTAGTGTTTATACCTCCACATGATCGAAAGAAAGCCTATATTAAAAGATTGATTGGGCTACCTGGGGATAAAGTAGTTATTAAGGGAGGGAATATCTATATTAACGAGAAGATGGTGGTTGATTCGAAAATGACACATTATTATTATAATCAGGGAGAATATGCAAAAGAGGAAGAGCCTATAGTTGTTCCCGAAGACCAGTATTTTTTTCTCGGCGACAATAGTATTTCATCATTGGATAGCCGATACTGGGGATTTGTTGATAAAAAAGATGTTGTTGGTAAGGCTATATTTATTTGGTGGCCGCCTAGGCGGATAACCATGATTGAGTAACTAAGGAGGTATCCTATGAATTCAAAAGGGTTAGCTTTGGTATTGTTGTCAGTAGTTTTTGTTTTTACCGGATGCACAACAACTCAGAAAGGGGCAGCTACCGGGGCAGTCGTCGGTGGAGGTCTAGGGGCGATAATTGGGCATCAATCCGGTAAAACCGGTGCTGGTGCAGCAGTTGGCGCAGCAGTTGGGGGTATTGGCGGGGCTATAGTTGGAGAAAAATTAGATAATAAGTTTTGTCCTACTTGCGGTAGAAGGTTTGCTGGTTCGGTTCAGTATTGTCCTTATGATGGGGCAACTTTAAAGAATATTGATAAGTAAACGGTAACCATAAACTATGAGTTTAGCTGATAAAGTATCTACCATAAGAATTATCCTTATTCCGGTATTTGTTTCTCTGCTTATTTACGCTCGTTACCATCCTTTTCTGCGATATCTAGCTATAGTGGTGTTTATCTTAGCGATTCTTAGCGATTTTTTTGATGGCTTGGTGGCGAGAATAAAGAAAGAGAAATCAGACTTAGGGCAGATTATTGATCCCTTAGCTGATAAGTTGTTACTTCTAACATCTTTCATTAGCCTTTACTTTCTTTCAAACTCTTTACAACTTAATGTGTATTTGTGGTTAGTTTTAGTGGTTATTAGCAGAGATTTTGTTATATTTTTAGGCTTTGCAATTTTACACTTCCTTAAGATTGAGGTGGTTATTGCGCCTTCAATTTGGGGAAAACTCACCACTTTCTTTCAGATGTTCACTATTCTTTGGATTTTGTTAGGAGCTCCTTATTATTTTTTCGTTTCTTTGACAGCAGTAATTTTTACTTTGATTTCTGGTATTGATTACTTTATAAGAGGGGTAAGAGCCGCACAGTGCAACAATTAATTCTTTTAATAGTTAGCTACCTTGTGGGCAGCATACCTTTTGGGTTTGTAGCTGTTTACTTAGTTAAAAAAGTAGACATTCGAACTCTTGGCTCAGGTAATATTGGTGCGACTAATGTAACCAGAGTTTTAGGTAAACCTTGGGGTATAGCAGTTTTCATTTTAGATTTTTTAAAAGGGTTTATTTGTCCTTTAATTGTGACCCGGTTAGTTGACGACCCGAAGATTTTGCTTTTTATTTTTGCCGCTTTATTAGCAGTGTCCGGGCACAACTGGACTTGTTTTTTAAAGTTTAAAGGTGGAAAAGGGGTTGCTACCAGTATTGGTGCGATTTGCGGACTAGCAGTTAAATTCCCAGTGTTAATTCCGGTTTTAGTTATTTCAATTATTGTTTGGATTGTGGTATTTTTTGTTTCGAAGGTGGTATCTTTGGCCTCATTAGCCAGTGCTTTTTCATTTTTAATTTTTTCAATTATTTTTTATTTTACAATCGGATTACCTTGGGAGTTTTTGATTCTTTCGGTATTGCTTTTTTTGTTCATAGTTCTAAGGCACAGAAAGAATATAAAGAACATTTTAGCTAAAAAAGAGTTACATTTTTGAATTTGTTTGACACTAAATATGGCAAAGAGTATAATTGAAATATTAATTATTATATAAAGGGAGGATGATATGGTTAAAGAGAAAGATAACTCTGCTAACAAAAAGAAAGCTTTAGAATTAGCTCTTGCTCAGATTGAGAAACAGTTTGGCAAGGGAGCTATAATGCGTATGGGCGAGGATACTCATCTTGATATTGAGTCTATTCCTTCGGGAATAATTTCTTTAGATAAGGCTTTTGGGGTAGGTGGCTTACCACGGGGGAGAGTGGTTGAAATATTCGGACCAGAATCTTCCGGTAAAACTACCCTTACGCTAAGCATTATTGCCCAGGGCCAAGGCAATTCAGGTGTAGCAGCCTTTATCGATGCTGAGCATGCCTTTGATCCTGCCTATGCTCGTTTAATCGGTGTAAAATTAGACGAGCTTCTAATTTCGCAGCCGGATACCGGAGAGCAGGCTTTGGAAATTGTCGAAACCTTAGTAAGATCTAATGCGGTTGATTTAATCGTTGTTGATTCAGTAGCAGCCTTGGTACCTAAGGCCGAAATCGAAGGGCAGATGGGTCAATCGCAAGTTGCGCTTCAAGCCCGTCTTATGAGTCAGGCTTTAAGAAAACTAACCGCGGCGATAAGTAAGTCTAAATCTTGTGTTGTGTTTATTAACCAGTTGCGGGAGAAAATCGGAGTTATGTTTGGTTCTCCAGAAGTTACTCCGGGAGGCAGGGCCTTGAAGTTTTACTCTTCAATGCGGATTGATTTAAGAAGAATTGCGACTATTACTGGACCTTCGGGTGCGATGGGTATAAGGGTTCGGGCTAAAATAGTTAAGAATAAAGTAGCCGCACCTTTTAAGGAAGCAATTTTTGAAATTATGTATACCGAGGGAGTATCTAAGGCCGGAGCCTTAATTGATGCTGCTATTGATGGAGGATTGATTAAGAAAGCCGGAAGTTGGTTTTCTTATAAAGATAAAAATTTAGCTCAAGGTAAAGAGCAGTTGAGAGCCTTAGTAAAGGAAGATGAAAGCTTACGTCGCGAGCTAGAAGAAGCTTTAGGCACAACTGCTTCTAGTTAATTCAACCAATCCTGATTTTTATCAGGTGAATATGGAGGCCAAAATGAAGAAGATAATCAGTTTAATAACTATCGCTATCGTTTTTAGCTTGTCTACATATGCTCAGAGTGTAGCGACTTTAGAGAAATTAACCATTGATGTTGCTGCTAGTACTGGAAAATCAGTAGTTTCAATAAGTAGCGAGGTCAAAGAAAAAGTCAACGGAAGACGTTACTTTGAGTCTCCCTTTGGAGATTCTGAGGATGATCCTTTTAGGGGATTTTTTGAGGATTTTTTTGGAGCGTTGCCGGATAGAGAATTCCGTCGGATGGGTTTAGGCAGTGGAGTGATTATTGATAAAGACGGTTACATTCT
Organism: Candidatus Omnitrophota bacterium; assembly: GCA_021735655.1. Classification (NCBI taxonomy): domain Bacteria; kingdom Pseudomonadati; phylum Candidatus Omnitrophota; species Candidatus Omnitrophota bacterium. Next base: position 215,425 of record JAIPGM010000003.1, read on the forward strand.
TACTAATGCTCATGTTGTTGCTGGTGCCACTAAGGTAAAAGTTAAGCTTTATGATGGAAGAGAATTTGATGCCGAAGTGAAAGGATCCGATGAAAGAAGTGATTTGGCGGTAGTAAAAATAAAAGCTAAAGATCTTCCGGTGGCTAAGCTTGGTGATTCAAGTGAGTTGAAGATCGGAAACTGGGTAGTTGCCATAGGTAATCCTTTTGGGTTTGCCATTGAGAATCCTGAACCGACAGTTACTGTCGGAGTTGTCAGTGCCCTGCATCGTTATTTACCGGCTTTAGGTAACCGTCAAGGTAGTCTTGATGATTTGATTCAAACCGATGCTGCGATTAATCCTGGGAATAGCGGTGGTCCATTGGTAAATTTAAAGGGTGAAGTCATCGGCATAAATACAGCAATAATAACTACTTCCGGAGGTTATCAAGGGTTAGGTTTTGCCACTCCGATTGATAAAGCTAAGCGAATTCTTAATAAACTACTTAAGGGTGAAAGTATTCTCTACGGGTGGCTCGGGGTTAGTATACAGAATCTAAATGAAGATTTGCGCAATTATTTTGATATTAAGGAGAAGAAGGGCGTTATTATTCTAAAAGTTTACAAGGATTCTCCGGCTGAAAAAAGCAACCTCAACGAAGGAGATCTAATTACTGAGTTTGACGGGAAAGTGGTTGAGACTACAAGAGATTTGTCGCGGATGGTTTCTTCTTCCGAGGTCGGTAAACTGGTGCCAATTAAAATAGTTCGCTCAGGAAGTAAAATTTCTTTAACTGTAAAGATTGGTAAGATTCCTGAGAATGTTGAAGAGGTAGAGCTTTCGACTGCGAGCAAGACCTCTTTTAGGGGTTTGTCGGTAGAAGATTTAGATTTACAAACTAAGCGAAAATTCAAAATAAAGCTTGATGAAGGCGTTGTTGTGGTAGCTATCGAGAATGATTCCTTAGCTGACCAAAGTGGTTTGATGATAGGTGACGTTATTACTAAGATTGAAAACAAGAATATAAAAAATAAAGCTGAATTCCAAGAAGTGGTTTCCAAAATAAAGGGTAACTGTTTGGTTAAAACTAATCGTGGTTATTTTGTTCTTAAAAGTAAGTGAAGGATTTTAACCAAGCGCTCAGTTATTCATTTTTACTTCTTAAGTATCGAGCTCGTTCAAAGACCGAACTTGTCCGGCGACTTAAGGAGAAGAAGTATAGTGGATCAGTAGTCAAGCAGACGGTTCAGTATTTAGAGAAGAATAATTATATTGATGATAAAGAATTCGCAAGATTGTTTATTTTGAGCGCAATCGAAAAAGGATGGGGTCCACGAAAAGTAGATTTTCGTCTTAAACAGTTAGGCGTTTCTTATGATTTGCGAAAGCCCACACCAACTTTAAACACTGCTTTCAATAATAAGTTAAGTCAAATAGTAGAGGAAAGAGTAACTTGTCTTAAGAAGCAAAAACCGCCACTTTCTTCGAAAAAAATATCACAGAAAGTGATGCGGCTGGTTTTATCAAGAGGGTTTAATTATTCTGAGGTTAGCAGGATAATTGATGGTTTAGGAGTAACTAATTTTGAAAACTGTTGAATTAAGAAATGCATTTTTAGATTTTTTTAAAGCTAAGGGGCATAAGTTCTTTACATCTGATACTTTAGTTCCCGATGATCAGTCATTACTTTTTACTTCAGCCGGAATGAATCAGTTTAAGCCTTACTTTTTGGGTGAAAAGAAAGATATAAAAACAGCTACATCTTGTCAGAAGTGCTTGCGTACTGGTGACTTAGAGAATGTTGGTAAAACTGCCTATCACCATACTTTTTTTGAGATGCTTGGTAATTTTTCTTTCGGTGATTATTTCAAGAAAGAAGCTATAGTCTATGCTTGGGAGTTTATTACTAAAAAAGCAAAACTAAAGGAGAAAGATTTATGGGTTTCGGTATATAAAGATGATGTCGAGGCCTATAAGATTTGGAAGGATCAAATAGGGATTCCTAAAAACAAAATTGTTAAATTAGGAGAGGACAGCAACTTTTGGCCGGCAAATGCTCCTAGCCTAGGTCCTGATGGACCTTGCGGCCCGTGTTCAGAGATTTTTTTTGATCAAGGGGAAGAAGTTGGCTGTAGAAAAAAAGGCTGTAACCCCGATTGTAGTTGCGGCCGGTTTGTTGAAGTTTGGAATTTAGTTTTTACGCAGTTTAATCGAACAGGAAAAAATAAATTAGAACCTTTGCCTCAGAATAACATTGATACTGGTATGGGCCTTGAAAGGATGGCTTGCGTTTTGCAGGGTAAAAACTCTAACTTTGAAATTGATATTTTAGCGCCGATAGTTAGTCAAGCTAGACAGCTGATTGCTACAGAAAAGCAAGATAAGGCAACACTTGGGTTAATATACGCTATAGTTGATCATGTTCGAGCAGCAACCTTTTCTATTTCTGACGGAATATATCCTTCAAATGAAGATAGGGGATATGTAATTAGAAAAATAATTCGTAAAGCTCTTTGGTCTGCACATCTTTTGGCTAAAAAAGAGCCTTTTCTTTATAGTTTGTCTGACTATGTTGTTGAGGTAATGAAAGATGTTTATCCTGAACTAGATAAGAAAAGAGAAGCCATTGCTAAAGTTATCCGGGCCGAAGAGGAAAAATTTTTGGCAACTCTTAACGATGGACAGTATCAGATCTCGTTACTAGTTAAAGCTTTAAACAAAGAAAATAAAAAAACAATAAAATCCGAAGACCTATTTCGTTTTTATGATACTTATGGATTACCGCTTGAGCTTACTAAGGAGATAGCTAAGGAAGCCAGTTTGGGGGTAGATGAAAAAGGGTTTAATGATTTACTAAAGCAACAACAAGAACGTTCTCGGAAAAAGAGTATGTTTGATGAAAATATATTTAAAAAAGGAAAGTTAAGCTTAACCGAGAAAACTAAGTTTGTTGGCTATGAACTTAATGAAATTAAAGTTTCAATAGAGAAGGTATTTTTAGGTGATGAGACCTTGGTTGTTTTAGATAAAACTCCTTTTTATCCTGAAGCTGGTGGCCAACTTTCAGACAAAGGTATTATTAAGTCAGATCAAGGTGAGTTTCAAGTAGAACAAGTTTTTAAAGTTAATGAAGCAATTGTCCATAAAGGTACAATCATTAAGGGGAACATAGAAAAAGGAGCTTGTTTGGCCGTTGTCGATACCAAAAGAAGAAAGGCTTTAGCTCGTTCGCATACGGCAACTCATCTTTTGCAGGCTGCTTTACGTAGAGTTTTGGGCGATCACGTTGTTCAGCAAGGCTCATTAGTTGATGAAGATAAATTTCGTTTTGATTTTACTCATTTTAATAAGTTAACTGAAGAAGAGAAGGCCAAGATTACCGCCTTAGTTAAAGAGTTTATCAAAGGCCGGGCTAAGGTTGAGAAGAAAGAACTTAGCTTTAAGCAGGCCAAAGAAGAAGGAGCCTTAGCTTTTTTTAAGGATAAGTATCAGGACAAGGTAAGGGTAGTTTCGATTTCTGATTATAGCAAAGAGCTTTGCGGCGGGACTCATGTTGATAACACTGCTGAAATAGAGGATTTTGAAATCGAGTCGGAGTCTTCAATCAGCAGCGGCATTAGAAGAATCAGGGCTTCAGTAGCTAAACAGGCTCAGCTAGTCATAGAGGTTCGTCAAAAAACAGAGGAAGAGCTAAAAAAGCGTTCTGAAGAGTCGAAGAAGCCGGATCGGGGAAAAATTACTCAAAAATTCAATCAAGGAAAGGAAGAACTTTTATTAAAGACTCCAGAAATTATAAAGGGAGTAAATCTTCTATATGTTTACAGTCAAGAGAGTCCCCTTACGATTAAGGAAGAGAAGGAAGTTATGCTTAAATTGTCAGATAGCTTAAAGAAAAAAATAAAATTGGCAGTTATATTCTTAGTTAGAAGAGTTGAGGGCAAGGATATTTTTATTTGCTCAGCTGGCGATGATCTAGTTAATAAGGGCTTTAGTTGCCGAAAACTAATTTCTGAGTTTGGAGAAAAATTATCCCTAAGAGGCGGTGGAAGTGATAAAATAGTCCAAGGATCAGTAGCTAACTGGAGTGATGGATTCTTAGACCAATTAAAAGAGGTTCTTAACCAATTTATAAAATTATGAGAGTAGTAAGAAATTTAGACAGTTTAGAAAAAATACTTAGCAAGAAAAGGCTAAGAAAAAACAAAATTAACGAGAAGGTTGCTAAGATTATAAAGAGCGTTAGCGATAGTGGTGATATTGCCTTAGTTGAATTTACCAAGAAGTTCGATAAGGTAAAGATATCTCATCGCGAACTCAGGATAAGCGAATCGGAGATAAGCGCAGCCTTTAATGAGTTAGATTCAAAACTTATCTCGGCTTTTAAGGTAGCCATAGATAACGTAACTAAATTCTATAAACACCAGATTCCTAAAACAACCAGAGTAAGAAACGCAAACGGTAAAACGCTTACCAGCCGTTATGTGCCACTTGAACGTGTCGGCGTGTATGTTCCAGCCGGAACCGCTCCTTTAGTTTCATCGGTCTATATGGCAGTTATCCCAGCTATAGTTGCTGGAGTAAAAGAAATAGTCTTAGCCTCGCCACCAGGAAAAGATAAGAGCCTGAATCCTTTCATTCTGGCGATGGCATCTTTGCTTAAAATAAAGGAAATTTATCGTATTGGTGGCGCTCAAGCAGTAGGTGCCTTGGCTTACGGAACTAAAACAATTAAAAAGGTTGATAAAATTGTTGGTCCGGGTAATGAATTTGTGACTGAAGCTAAGCGTCAGGTTTTCGGCAAGGTCGGTATTGATATGTTGGCCGGTCCTTCGGAAGTAGTTATTTTAGCCTCTAAGGATGCCAATGTAGAATATATTATTGCTGATTTAGAGTCACAAATTGAGCATTATAATGGATCAGGTATTTTAATTACTAATTCTAGGAGAATTATTCGTGAAGTTAGGAAAAGGAAAACTCCTGGCTTAGCTTTAAGAGTTAGGAACCTTGAAGCTGGTTGCCAAGTGGTTAATCGGATCGCTCCTGAACATTTAGAAATTTTAACTAAGAAGCCGGCAGCCCTATTGAAAAAAATTAAAAACGCCGGCGCAATATTTTTAGGAGATTATACTCCGGTGGCTTTAGGAGACTATACGGCTGGGCCAAGTCACGTTCTCCCCACCGGTGGAAGCGCGCGTTTTTTCTCTTGTCTTTCAGTGAAGGATTTTTTGAAAGAAGTCCATGTGATAAATTACACTAAAAAGGCCTTGCAGGAAGAGGTAGAAGTTTTAGAGAAAATAGCCGGATTGGAGGGGATGAATAAACACATTGAAAGTGTTAAGAAGAGGCTTCAAGCATAAGGAGATCAGATGAGAAAAGCCCAAATAAAAAGAAAGACTAATGAAGTGGACATAAAGGGTAATTTTGTTGTTGATGGGGAAGGCAAAACCAAGCTAAATACTAGTTTTGAGCCGCTCAATCATTTATTGACCCTTTTTGCCTTTCACGGTTTGTTTGATTTAGATTTAGCGGCTGAAGGCGATCTTCAGCATCATATAATTGAAGATATTGGCATAGCTTTAGGTAAGGCCTTCAAGGAAGCTTTGGGTGATAAAAGTGGTATCAATCGGTACGGTAGCTTTTCAGCAACCATGGATAAAGTGGTGGTTGAAGCTAATGTTGACATATCGGGTAGGCCATCTTTACATAGAGAAATTACCGCGGCCAATAAAGTTGGTGTCGATACAATTTTAGATAGTGGGACCTTCGATGATACTAGCTTTACCGCTAAACATGCCGAAGAGTTTTTAGAAGCTTTTACTCAGCATGGGGGATTGAGCCTGGTCTATAACATAAAGTCAGGAGAAGGTGATCTTCATCACATTCTGGAAGCTCTTTTTAAAGCGATGGGCAAGGCTCTAGATCAAGCTACCCAGATTGATCCACGCCGCAAAGGCATTCCTTCGACAAAAGGAATAATTGATTAATTAGTAATTAAAATTATGATAGTAGTTGTTGATTACGGAATGGGTAATTTAAAAAGCGTAGCTAACGCTTGTAGGCTTTTAGGAAAACCGGCTATAGTTACTGATTCTAAGGAAGTAATAGCTAAGGCTGAGAAGATAATTTTTCCTGGTGTTGGTCATTTTGCTCAGGCGATGAAAGAGCTTAAAAAGCGAGGTTTGATTTCGGTAATTAAGAAAAAGATAGCCGAAGGCGCTCCTTTTTTCGGTATCTGTTTAGGTATGCAGATATTATTTGAGGAAAGCCAGGAAGCCCCGGGACTAAAGGGTCTAGGAGTTATTAAAGGAAAGGTTAAGAAGTTTAAAGATAAGAGTTTGCGTATTCCTCATATGGGTTGGAATCAGATAAATATTAAAAAGCCAACTATGTTTAAAGGGGTTAAAGACAGAAGTTTTCTTTACTTTGTTCACTCCTACTATTGTGAACCAAAAGATAAGAAAATAGTTGCAACTACTACTGATTATGGGGTTGAATTTGTTTCAAGCATAAGTGTTGAAAATATCTGGGCAGTTCAATTCCACGCTGAGAAAAGTCAAAGATTAGGCCTTAAGCTTTTCGATAACTTTTTAAAACAATGATTGTAATACCGGCTATCGATTTATATCAAGGAAAGGTTGTCCGCCTTATAAAAGGGGATATAAAATATTCTAAGGTTTACAGCGATAATCCTGTAGAGATTGCCAAAAAATGGGAAGCTGAGGGTGCAGAGCTTCTTCACTTAGTTGATCTTTCGGCTGCTCTTGGTGAAGGTGATAACTTAGAGGTAATAAAGGATATCATTGCTGAAGTTGACATCGAGGTTCAGGTTGGTGGTGGCATACGTGATATTAAGAAGGCTAAACAGCTTTTGTCCTTAGGCGTTGAAAGGGTAATTATTGGAACCAAAGCTTTAGACGAGGACTTTCTTAATGAGGTTTTAAAATCTTTAGGTAAAGAGAAGTTTGCTATTGGCGTAGATGTTTTTAATTCTTGTTTGGCAATTGATGGCTGGAAGGAAAAGACTGATTTCAGCGGTTTAGATTTTGTAGCTTACCTGCAGCTTAAAGGTATAAGCTGGGTCATTTATACCGATGTTTGTCGCGATGGAACTTTGGAAGGCCTTGACTTCGATCAGATAACTAAGCTAGATATGTTTAGCGATATGAAAATTATAGCTTCCGGAGGAGTAGCTTCTTTAGATGATTTAAGGTTGTTGAAGAAACGTGCCCCTTTCATTTGGGGGGTTATAGTTGGCAAGGCTCTCTATGAAGGTAAATTTACCCTGACTGAAGCCCTTGGTGAGTAATTCTGTCGGTTTGCAATTTAGCTGTTGACAATATTATCAAATATGATATAAAAGGCTCTTAAGAATTTCAAGAAAAATATGAAAAAGACTAAGTTTTTCAACCCTAAAGAGAGAAGGTGGGTAGTTATTGACGCCAAGGATAAGGTCTTAGGCCGTCTAGCTACGCGTATAGCCATAGTTTTGCAAGGTAAAAATAAGGCGACTTATACACCAAATTCTATTTGTGGTGATCGGGTCGTTGTGATTAACGCAAGGCATGCAAGACTTACTGCTAATAAGGCTGAAACTAAGAGCTATGATCGTTATTCAGGATATCCTAGTGGTCGCAAGGATTTAACTTTAAAAGAGTTAATGAAGAAAAATCCTACTCGGGTAATGTATCTGGCGGTAAAGGGCATGGTTCCCAAGAATAACCGTGGCAGAGAAATGATGAAATCTTTAAAAATATATGCTGAGGCTGAGCATAATCAGCAGGCTCAGAAACCGGAGTCAATTAATATTTAATTATGAAAGCAAAAATAAAAGAAAAAGAAAATTTCGCTGCCACTGGCCGAAGGAAAAAAGCTATCGCTCGGGTACGTGTTTTTCCTCAAGGAAAAGGTAAATTAGTGATTAATGGTAGAGATTTTGAGGCTTACTTTTCTACAGTTGATAATAGAATGCAGGTTAGGAAAACATTAATTGTAACTGAGTCTGAAGGTAAAATGGATGTTTTCGCTAATGTTAGTGGGGGAGGCCTTAGCGGCCAGGCTGGAGCTGTAAGCTTAGGTATAGCTCGTTGTATGGTTGAATGGAATCCAGAACTTCGTAGTTTATTGCGAAGGGAAGATCTTCTTACCCGTGATCCTCGCGCCAAAGAACGCAAGAAATACGGCCGTAAAGGCGCCCGCAAAAGATTTCAGTGGACGAAACGGTAACTTTTACAGTTACTTTCAAGTCTTAATTCCAGTAAAACTATTTGATTGGGTTAATTGTTTAGGCCTGAAATGCCTTGACAATTCTAGCTATTTGGGTTAATTTATTTTATTATGTTTAGTTCAATTGAAGATATTTTAGCTGATATTTTAGTCGGAAAGCCAGTAATCGTAGTCGACGATGAGGCTCGAGAAAATGAGGGGGATTTAGTAGTTGCTGCTGAATTCGCTACTCCTGAGGCGATTAATTTTATGATTAAGGAGGCTCGGGGTTTAGTTTGCGTTCCGATGGAGCGTTCGCGAATCGAAGCTCTTGATTTAGAGCCAATGCATCATAAGCCTTCCCGAGATCCTTTCAAAACAGCTTGGCGAGTTTCAGTAGATGCTGCTACTGGAGTTACTACTGGTATTTCAGCCTTTGATCGTTCAAGGACTATTTCAGTTTTAATTAACCCTGAAAGTAAACCAAGCGATTTTACAAAACCAGGCCATCTATTTCCTCTAGAGGCTAAAGACGGTGGAGTACTGACAAGAACTGGGCATACTGAAGCTGCTGTAGATTTAGCTAAGTTGGCAGGGGTTTACCCGGCTGGAGTAATTTGTGAAATAATAAAGGAAGATGGTTCAATGGCTAGGCTTCCGGGTTTGATAAAGTTTGCCAAAAAGCACGGGTTAAAGATATGTACCATTGCTTCGTTAATTAAGTATCGCAGCAAGAAAGAAAAACTAGTAAAGTTAGTTACGGAAGTCAATTTGCCTACCGATTACGGACAGTTTAAACTTTTTCTTTACGAATCTTTACTTGATGGATCTGAGCACTTAGCTTTAGTTAAAGGAACGATAAGTGAAAAATCGGTTTTAGTACGTGTGCATTCAGAGTGTCTTACTGGAGATATTCTTACTTCGCACCGTTGTGATTGTGGTAATCAACTTCATCAGTCGATGAAAATGATTGCTGATTGCGGTGGGGTCCTTCTTTATATGCGTCAGGAAGGAAGAGGAATTGGTTTAAAAGCTAAGATGAAAGCTTACCATTTACAGGAGAAAGGCCTTGATACTGTCGAGGCAAATCAGAGCTTAGGCTTTGCTTCCGATCTTAGAGATTATGGAATCGGAGCCCAGATTTTGGTAGAATTAGGGGTTAGGAAAATAAAACTTTTAACTAATAATCCTAAGAAAATAATCGGTCTCCAGGGGTATGGTTTAGAAATTACTGAGCGGGTGCCGATAAAAAGTGTCGCACATCCAGAAAGTGAACGTTATCTTAAAACTAAGAAGAATAAATTGGACCATATATTGTAAGAGGAGGTAGCTATGAAAGAAATAAGAGGCAGTTTCTCCGGTAAAGGAAAAAAAATCGCCATCATTGTTTCCCGATTTAACGAATTTATCAGTAATCAGTTGCTTGCCGGATGTGTTGACGCTTTAAAGAAGTCAGGCGTAGCCGATGGCAGTATTTCGGTTATTTGGACACCGGGAGCTTTTGAGATACCACAGGTATTGAGCAAGTTGGAAACAAAGAAGTTTGATGCGGTTATTGCTTTGGGGGCGGTAATTAGAGGTGAAACTCCCCATTTTGATTATATTGCTTCTGAAGTTTCTAAAGGAGTTGCTCGTTTTGCTCAAGATAAAAAAGTTCCAGTAGTCTTCGGAGTAATCACCGCTGATACAGTTGAGCAGGCAGTTGAGCGCTCTGGCACTAAGCAAGGCAACAAAGGTCGCGATGCTGCCTTAAGTGCTCTAGAGATGGCAGACATTTATTTGCAAATTTAATTTTCGATATTTGATTTTTTAAAATGCGTTTACGAACAAAATCCCGGGAGATTGCCCTAAGTCTTCTCTACCAAATAGAGCTGTCAAAAATTTCCCCATCAGACGCCCTCAAGAATTATTCAGAACAATATCCCCAAAAACAAGAAGTTATTGATTTTTTTTCTTTGTTGGTTGAAGGTGTGCATAAAAATATGGACCAAATTAATTTTTTGATAAAAAAGTATGTTAAGAACTGGGAAATTAGCAGAATGGCAGTTATTGATCGTAATATTTTGCGTTTAGCTTGTTTTGAATTATTGTTTTTAGACGATATTCCACCCAAGGTAACCATCAACGAGGCAATTGAGCTTGCCAAGCGTTTCGGTGATTTAGATTCGCCGCGATTTGTTAATGGCATGGTAGATAAAATATATAAAGCCGAGGGCAAGAATGTTGATAAATAGAGTTAGCAATGATCGCTGCGATTTACATATTCATTCTAAGTTTTCTGATAGTGACTTAGAAGTAGAGGATATTTTTAAGCAGGCTAAAGAAAAAGGCCTTCGTTGCATTGCTATAACTGATCATGATACATGCGAAGGCATTCCTGAAGCTCGAATTAATAGTAAGAAATATGACATTGAGCTGATTGAAGCTTTTGAGTTAAGCGCTCAACACAAAGATGTTGAGGTTCACATTCTAGGCTATTTTGTTGATTCTGATAACTTAGAGTTTCGTAAAGAGTTGGATGAGGTTAAAATATCGCGGCGTAATCGACTCATTGAAATGACTGAGGTTTTAGCTTCCTTAGGCTTAAAGGTAGACCCAAAAGAGTTAATGTCAATGGTTGGCGATATAGTACCAACTCGTTTGCATCTAGCATTATATCTTTTGAATAAAGGAATAGTTTCATCTTTGTATGAAGCTTTTCGAAAATATCTTTCGCCGGGCAAGCCAGCTTATCGGGCTCGCTTTAAGCATTCGGTAGCTGATGCAGTTAATCTAATTAAAAAGCATCAAGGACTTTCCTTCTTGGCTCATCCGCATATAATAACTAGGCAGGATTGGGTTGAAGAGTTTCTTTCTTTAGGCATAGACGGCTTAGAGGTGGCTTATTCGAGCATGTCTCCGGCTAAAAAATTGATGTACGGTAATTTGGTAAAGAAGCTTGGTCTTCTTAGGAGCGGTGGTTCTGACGCCCATGGCAGTTATAAGCAGTTTACCAAAATTGGCAAAATAACTATTCCTTATCAGTGGGTTGAAGAAATGAAGGCCCGTCGAGAAGCTTTAAAAACTTAAAAAGATTCGATGTTAGACAGCTACTACATGGAGCGTGCGCTTTTGTTGGCTAAGCAGGGAGAAGGTTTTACTTCGCCTAATCCTTTGGTCGGGGCAGTTATTGTTAAGAAGGATAAGATAGTATCTCAAGGTTATCATAAAAAATCCGGCTTGGCCCATGCTGAAATCGAAGCAATAAATAAGATTAGTCTTTCGTCCTGCCGAGGGGCAACTCTTTATGTTAATTTAGAGCCTTGTTCTCATTTTGGAAAAACTCCGCCTTGTGTTGATAGGATAATTAAAATGAAGTTTAGGAGAGTAGTTATCGCGACTAAGGATCCTACCCAAAAGGTTAATGGTAAGTCGATAAGAAAATTAAAAAAAGCCGGGGTTAAGACTTCGGTTGGGTTATTGAAGAGTCAAGCTTCTAAACTCAATGAGGTATTTTTTAAAAACAGTATAAAATCGATGCCTTTTGTGGTTGCAAAGGTTGCTCAGAGCCTGGACGGAAAAATTGCAACTAGAAAAGGTATTTCTAAATGGATTACCGGTCAAGATTCACGCAAAATGTCTAAAGCTTTGCGGGATAAATACGATTCGGTTTTAGTCGGAGTTAATACGGTTTTGAAAGATAATCCTGTGTTAGCCGGATTAAAGAGGGTGCCATTTAGGGTGGTTATCGACCCTAGTTTAAAGATTAACCCGAAAGCCCACATTTTAAAACATAACCCAACTAAAACTATTATTATTACTGCTTCAGGCGATAAAGTTAAGTTGAAAAAACTTCCTGGCCTGGTAACGGTTTTAACTATTAAGAGAGATAAAGCTGGGTTAATTCCAATTAAAAAGATTCTGAAATCACTATATAGCTTAGGGATAATGTCAGTTTTTGTTGAGGGCGGTTCAAGAACGATCGGTAACTTTTTTGATCATAAGTTAATTGATAAGGTATTTTTCTTTATTGCACCTAAGATAATTGGCGGTAAGGACGCACTCAGCTCAATTGGCGCTAAAGGTTTTGCTGCGCTTAAAGACGCCCCAGGCTTAAAAGATGTAAGGATAGAAAGGGTTAAGCAAGATATAATAATTTCAGGATATCCGAAATATTAGATGAAGAGTAAAGCCTTTCATGGTTTAATTATTAGCCGGCGCTCAACCAGACTTTTTAAGCAAAAGAAGGTTTCGCTTAAGATACTTAAGCAAGCAGTTAATGCCGGACGCTTGGCTCCTTCTGCGGCAAACCTGCAGTATTTAGAATATCTGGTTGTAACTGGCTCTAGAAATTTAGAAAAAGTGTTTCCGCATACTCGTTGGGCCGGATATTTGCATCCAAAAAGAATTCCACCTCAAGGTAAGCGACCAACCTGTTATATTTTTATCTTGGTTAATAAATTAAAGTCAAAGCAACCTGATTCCCGAGACGTGGGCGCAGCAGTTGAAAACATTATTCTGTCTCTTCTTGCCGAGGGTATTGCTAGTTGTTGGATTGCTGCTCTTGATAGAGTGGCTTTGAGAAAAGCGTTAAAAATCCCTTTAAAATTTAAGATAGACTCTCTAGTTGCCTGTGGCTATCCGGCAGAATACCCTAAATTGGAAACGGATGCAAAAAAAGTAAAATATTGGTTAGATAAAAAAGGTCGTCTGCACGTTCCTAAACGCCCCCTTAAAGATATTATCTATTTTAATTAAATTTTATGAAAGAGTTTGATCAACTTTTGAAAACAGTGCGAATTTTGCGTTCACCTAAAGGGTGTCCTTGGGATAGAGCTCAAAAAGTTAAAGATATGAAAGGCTATCTTTTAGAGGAGGTCTATGAACTTATTGACGGCATCGATCGAAATCAGGCTAAGACTGTTGAAGAAGAGTTAGGGGATATTTTTCTAATTTTGATTGTAATCACCGAGATGTTTCGTTACGATAACAATAAGTTTGATCTTAAGAAAGTATTTAAGAAAATTAATAATAAATTAATTTCTCGCCATCCTCATGTTTTTAGCAGCAAGAGGCTAAATACGAAAGAGGAGGTCTTGGATCATTGGGTCAAGGCTAAGGCTAAGAAAAAAAAGCGAAAATCGATAAAAGACCGGTTGCCTCAAGCTGCGCCTTCTTTACTTTTAGCTAATATTTTTTTAAAAGAGTGTACTTATTTAACTGGAAAGAAGTTAAATAAAAATCAGTTTCTAAAATTACATCTTAAGTTAAAAGATAAGGTCAAGGCTTTGAAAGGCAATAAGGCTTCAAAAGATCTATTAAGCGATATTATTATTGATGTATCTAAAATTGCCTTTAGCCGTGGTATCAATTTGGAAACTCAGACCAGAAAGGTGATTTTGAGAGAAGCGAAGAAGACCCTTTATGATAATGGCGGCTGATTTTTATGTTATATGAAAATAAAATGAAAAAAATAAGAATTTAAGTTTTTTTGTTTTTTGCTATAATGATTTTCTATGGAAAATAAAAGACGCATTCTAAGGTTAAATGTTGGTGATTTTGTAGAGATTCGTCCACTTTCTGAGGTTGGCAAGGTCCATAAGGGCAAGGCTAAAGATATATCACCTATGGGGATATGCTTTTCTAGTGATACCGAGTGGAAGACAGGGCAAGTCTTGCTTATTGATTATTTTATCCCTGAAGAGCTTGATTCAATCCAGCTTAAATTAGTGGTAGCTTGGTCAGAGTTTATCGATCCGGAAAGCGGGTATTTTTGCGGTGGAGAGTTAATAGACGTTGAACCCTCAAAAGAAACAACATTCGCCACGTATTATTTTAAGAGATTGCAAGATCGGCCTTCTAGATAGCTTTGATCAAACTTTCTTGTCTAAATAAATTCTAAATTAATGAATTCGAAAAAGGATCTAGGCCTCGATAAATTCCCTCAGGTCGTAGTAGTTGAAGCCTCTGCCGGATCAGGCAAAACCTTTGCTTTAGCCAAAAGGTATCTCGAACTTATCGCTAGCCCTAAGCTTATTAAAGAGCCTCTATCATTACGCTCGATTTTAGCTATTACTTTTACCAATAAAGCAACTATTGAGATGAAGGAACGAATTCTTGATCTGCTTAAAAAAATAGCCCTAGATGGTTTTTTGAGTCAAGCCGAAAGAGAAGATATTCTAAACTTGTTAGGCTTAGATCAGGAAAAGGCTAAGCTGATCGCTCATGATATTGTTGATAGGATAGTTCGCCATTATAATTTTTTTCAAGTTAAAACTATTGATAGTTTTATCAATGCCCTTCTTTTAGGTTGCGCTTTAAACATTGACCGTTCAAGCTCCTTTAAGATTAAGCGTGATTACCGACATCATTTGGCCTTTTGTCTTGATTTAGTTATTGACCAAGCTTCAAGTAATCGAGTAATCTTAAAGCTTCTTGAGGAGTTTTTAGATCACTATTTATTTGTTGAAAACCGAAAAGGTTGGTTTCCCAAGGAGGATATTCTAAGTTTAATGCATTCTTTGTTCACTTTAAGTAATAAGTTTGGTGGTCTTTTTCAGGTCTACAAGGGCAAAGGTTTGGATGTAATTAAAATGAAACGACATATTTATCAAAAGATTGTCGAGCTTTCACTTACCTTGCCGGAAGGCATCAATGCTAATGCGTTTAGGTCTATCGTTGGTTTTGTTGATAAGTCAGAAAATATATTTGATATCGCTGACATTCCCCAAAGTTTAACTAAGTCTAATCCACTGATGAATAAGGAAAAAGTCGCTCCGGAAGACTTTATTAAAAGGTGGAGGAGTATCCATGGGCAGTTAGTTGAGCTCATCGAGCTTGACGCGACGGTTGCTTACAATCCTTACGTAGCTCTTTTTCATAAGCTATTAGAGTTTTTTCAGGTTATATCTAAAAAAGAAGACGTATTATTTTTAGAAGAGCTTAATCATAAGGCGCGTTTACTTTTTGATCAGGAGGGCTTAACTGTCGCCGAAGCTTATTATCGTTTAGCTACTAGATTCAGACACTACCTGATTGATGAATTTCAGGATACCAGTATTTTGCAGTGGCGTAATCTAGAGCCGATGATTGATGAGGCTTTGTCAACTGGTGGTTCTTTATTTTATGTTGGGGATAAAAAGCAGGCTATCTATCGTTTTCGTGGTGGCGAGTCCGGTCTTTTTGATGAAATTAAAGGTAAATTTTCACGATATAATGTTATCCCGACTCAACTTACCAACAATTGGCGCAGCCAAAAAGCAATCATTGATTTTAACAACAGGATATTTTCAAAGGATAACTTAGCTAAGGCTTTAGAGCTTTCTGGAATAAATGAGGCACTTTCTGGTGATTCCGGTGGTTGTAGCGAAATTGCAGATGTGTTTAAAGATGCCTTTCAGAAAGGTAGGGACAAAAATTGCATGGGTTATGTGTCTGTTGAGCATTTGGATGAGAAGAATCAATCCGAGCGAAATGAAATTATGCAGCCTAAGATTATAGGCTTACTTAAGAGCTTAAGCGAGCGTTTCCGCTATGAAGATATTGCAATACTTACCCGCAACAACTCTGAAGTAGAGCTAATAAGTTCTTGGTTACTTTCAGAAAAGATTCCAGTTGAGTCGGAAAAAACTCTTAACGTCATTGAGAATTCTTTAATCAAGGAAGTTATCTGTCTTTTAAAATTTCTGAATTCTCCGATTGACGATTTGAGTTTTGTCGGTTTTATTCTTGGAGAAATATTTATTAAAGCTAGTGGGGTATCCCGAGAGCAAATCAGCCAGTTTATTTTTGAGCTTCATTCTAAGCGGAAGGGAAGTGGAGGTATTTCTTTTTATCGTAAGTTTGCCAAGCAGTATCCGAAAATTTGGAAGCAGTACTTTGAAGATTTTTTTCAGAGTGTTGGGTTTATTTCAGTTTATGAGTTGCTTTCGAGTATTTATAATCGTTTTAGCCTGTTTGCTAATTTTTCTAAGCAGCAGGCTTTTTTTATGAAGTTTTTTGAGTTAGTTAAACAGAGAGAAGATGAATACGTTGGGATTGGGGAGTTTTTAGATTATTTAGAGAGTGCAGCTTCCGAAGATCTATATGTTACTATCACCCATAGCGATTCGGTTAAAGTTCTTACTGTTCATAAGTCCAAGGGGTTGGAATTCCCGGTAGTGATTATTCCTTTTTTTAGGATCGAGATAAGCCCAGAAACCGGCGCTAAAGGAACGAATTCTTATGTTTTGCCTGGCAATGAGAATCAAGATTTAGGTTTAGTGAGAATTACAAAAACTCACCGTCTTTTTTCTAAGAAATTAAATAAGATTTATGCTCAAAATTACAAGAAGGCCTGTATTGATGAGTTGAATAATATCTATGTAGCCTTAACTCGGCCTAAACATGAGTTATATATTTTTATTCCTAATAAGAGTGGCCCAAGCTCTAATAAGGCTTCGTTTTTTATTCCTAAGGATTTAACTAAGCTTGGCGTCCAGAAGGAATATTCGGATTTAAAAAAAGATATCACTCAGCCAATGATCGAGACTCAGGGCCAGGATTATCGAAATTGGATAGATGTTCTTGGTGAAAAAAAGACTCCTAAGTCAGAAGTTATTAATCGGGAGAAAATATTGGAAGGAAAAGTAATCCACGCTTTGCTTGCCCAAATTAAAAATTACTCAGTTAGAGACAAAAGCTTAGCGGTTGATGAGGCTATTGCTATTGTCAAAAGAGATTATCCTAATATCGATAACTTTGCTCAATATAAGAATAAACTTATTAAATTGGTGGAAGATGAAAGATTTAAAGATATATTTTATTCTGGCGAAGCTAAGGTTTATTGTGAAAAAGAAGTGGTTAACAAGTATGGTGATTTAAAAAGAGTTGATCGGTTGATCATTGGTGAAAAAGATATCACCATCATTGACTATAAGAGCACAAGCAGCCAAATGGATAAAGACAGAGAGCAGGTTAAGG
This sequence comes from Candidatus Omnitrophota bacterium, assembly GCA_021735655.1. Taxonomy (NCBI): domain Bacteria; kingdom Pseudomonadati; phylum Candidatus Omnitrophota; species Candidatus Omnitrophota bacterium. Next base: position 232,547 of record JAIPGM010000003.1, read on the forward strand.
AATATTTAGAGATATTTTCCGGTATCTATTCTAAAAAGAAACTTAAAGGGTTTATCGTGTATTTAGACGATTTTTCTTTAGAAGAAGTAAAATTTTAATTTAATAATAGTTATGGAAAAAGTCGTAAGTTTAAATTTAAGTGATAATTTTATTGAAAGACTAGCCGATTTTATCCTTGATAATTTCAAGGATACCACTGATTTTAGCAATATTGCTTGTGTTTTTGGCGGCAAGCGGCCAAGTTTATTTTTGCGGCGGGCTCTTAGCGAGAAAATAAAAAAGCCTTTTTATCCACCGACTATTTTTACGATTGATGAGTTTGTGGAATATTCTTTGGGTGCATCAGCTAAGAGGCCGATCGGTGATCTTGAGGCGGCTTATTGTGTTTACAATATTGTTGCTAAGTATTCACCGAGCTTACTTAAGAAAAGAAAGGGTTTCGCTGAATTTTTACCTTGGGCTAGAGAGATTAATTCTTTTATCGAACAACTTGATTTGGAAAATATTTCTAATCAGAAGCTTAAAGGGATAGCTAGCAGCGCTGAGATTGGATATGATGTGCCAGCTAGCATCAATAAGCTTCTTGAAAACATCGCCCAAATACGTTATAGCTATCATAAAATTTTAGATGAGAATAAGTTTTATTCACGGGGAGGCATGTATTTAGAGGCATCTCTTCAGATAAAAAAGAAGCAATTAGAAGAGTTTAAAGCAGTAGTATTTTGTAACTTTTTTTATCTGCACAGTACTGAAATGGAAATTATGAAGGAAGTTAAGGCTAGCGGCAAGGGTTTTTTTATTTTTCAAGGTTCAAGCCGTGAGTGGTCGGTATTAAATAAAACTGCAACTGAACTCGAAGTGACTATCGAGCCGAATTCTAAAGAGGTAAGCCGTCCGAATTTAAATTTTTATCAGGGTTTTGATATGCATTCAGAAGTAGTTCTTGCTCATCATGCGTTTAAGAAAGTTAAGAACAAAGAAAATACAGTAATTGTTTTACCTAAAACTGAGACTTTGATTCCTTTACTTACTGAGGTCGCTCCTTCAATTGGTGCATGTAATGTTTCGATGGGGTATCCTCTGAAGCGTAGCTCGCTGTTTGTTTTGCTCCATCTTCTACGAAAAGTCCAAGAAAGTAAAAAAGACTCAAAAGTATACACCCGAGATTACCTAAATTTAATTAGGCACCCGTTAGTTAAAAATTTGAAGATTTCTAGCGATCCAGTAATAACTCGGATTATTGTACATAAGTTAGAGGAGTTGTTGCAGGGTAGTGAAACTAGTACAATTGGTGGTAGTTTATTTTTATCTCTTTCAGATATAGAACATGAGGCAAAAATTTATTCCTTGGCTGTCCAGACGCTTAAAAGTATCAATATTAACGTTGAGGAGGCCGAATGTAGACGGGTGTTGCTTAAGCTTCATCAGTTATTTTTTTCAATTTGGAAAGAGAATGGTACTTTTTTTGATTTTGCTGATAATTTTAAAAAGGTTTTAGGATTCCTTGTTGAAAATAGTGCGCTGGATAAATTTTCTTTAAACCTAAAGGTTATTGAAAAACTTCAAAATTTAATTGATGAGTTTAAAAGTCTGTCATTTAAAGATCAAATATTTTCTAGCAGCCAGATTTGGGAGATTTTTGAGCAAAAGCTTGAATATGAAAAGATATCATTTATTGGCTCTCCGTTAAAGGGAACCCAGGTGTTAGGCCTTTTTGAGACACGTTCTTTAAGTTTTGAAAATGTTATTGTTCTTGATCTTAATGAAGGGGTCTTACCTAAATTGAAGATTTATGAGCCTTTAATCCCGCGTGAAGTTATGCTTAATTTAGGTTTAAGTCGTCTCGAAAAGGAAGAAGAAATTCAAAGATATCAGTTTAGTTCGCTGATTGCTTCGGCCAAGGTTGCTGATTTGATATATGAAAAAAGTCAGGAAAAAGAAAAGAGTCGGTTTGTTGAAGAAATATTTTGGAGAATTCAAAAAGAAAAAGGAAATCTTTCGGCGGCAACCGTTTCCGGTGTTTCATTTTCTATTGCTACTAGCTTAAAACAGACTGTGATTAAGAAAACAGTTCCGGTAATTGAATTTTTAAAAAAGGAGAAATATTCTGCTAGTCGGCTCAATACTTACCTTAGCTGTCCGTTAAAGTTTTACTATCAATATGTTTTGGGCTTAAAAGAGCAGGAAGATGTGCTTGATGAGCCGCAGAGCTCTCACATTGGAACTTTTATTCATGAGCTTCTTGAGGAAACCTTTAAGAAGTTTAAGGGCCGCCAACCGTTGATTAATCAAAGCTTCAGAGATTACTTTTTTAAGAAGATGGATGTTAAGTTTGAAAATGAACTTGCGCCGCGCATGAAATCTGATTCTTTTTTACTTGCGCGAATAATTAAAAACCGCCTTGAGCGATTTCTTGACAATGAAAAGGAGCGTTCGGTTAAAAAGATTATTTGCTTAGAGGAGAGGCGGGTTGGGCGGTTGAGTTTAGATAACTACTCTTTAGAATTTAACTACACGGTAGATAGGATCGACCAGCTAGGAGATGATAGCCTGGTAATCATTGATTATAAGACTGGCGGAGCAGATTTTTCACCTAAGAAACTTAAAGTTCTTCAAAAGATGGAGATGAGTCGAGATTCGATAAAAGAGTGCATAAGATCATTTCAGCTTCCGCTTTATTATTATTTTACTTTACAGGAATTTCCTAATAAAAGTATTAATGCTCAAATTTATAATTTGCGTAGTTTAGAGCGCAAAAGTTTTATTGCTGAAAGTGACTACTCACAGCGAGAGAGGGTATTAGAAATTTGCTTAAGGGCTTTAGCTACAGTATTCGATGAGCTGTTTGACTCTAAGATTGACTTTTTGCCTGAGAAGGAGGAAAGGAAATGTTCCTTTTGTCCTTTTAGATGGTTTTGCGTCTAGGGCGAGGGGGGATTATTTTTTCTTTTTTGTGCGTCGCTTTTGGGATGGTTTTATGAAATATTGTCGTTCTCGGAACTTCTTAACAATCCCTTCTTTTTTACATTGAGCCCGAAAACCGCGCAAAGCTCTTTCAAAATCTTCATTTTTGTTAATTTGTACTTCAGCCATTGATTCCTCCTGGTTTCGAATGTTATACCATAATTATCATATTTTTCAAAGAAAAAATATTGGGGTTAAAAAAGGGGCAATTTTGGCCTTTATCCTTAGGCTTAATTGTGGTATGATTTTTATCAATGGTTAAAGATAAAAAGCTTAATTTAAAGGATATTTTCTGTATTGCTACCGGGGCGATGATCTCATCAGGCCTTTTTGTCCTACCAGCTATTGCCTATCGCTATAGTGGGCCTTCGATAATTTTAGCTTATCTTGTTGCCGGTCTTTTAATGATTCCTTCCATTTTTAGTAAATCTGAGCTTCTTACAGCTATGCCCAAGTCCGGAGGCACCTATTTTTTCATCGAGAGAAGCTTTGGCCCACTTTTAGGTATTTTCGGCGGGTTAGCCAGTTGGTTTTCACTTAGCTTGAAGAGTGCTTTTGCTCTAATCGGTATCGGTGTATTTTTAGAATATTTTTTGCCTTCAGCGAGCAGTCCTCAACTTTACTTTTTCATTAAGCTGATTGCGGCTTCTTTCTGTATAGTTTTTGTTTTAGTAAATATATTCAGTGTGCGCTTGAGTGCACGGTTACAGAACGTTTTAGTTTTCTTTTTACTTACGATTTGCGTTTCTTATATAGTTTTTGGGATAAAAAACATAAATTATGATAACTTTCGTCCTTTTATGTCTAAAGGTGTTTGGCCGTTTTTTTCGGTAGTCGGTTTAGTTTTTGTTTCTTATGGAGGTCTTACTAAGGTAGCTTCAATTGCCGAGGAAACTAAAGATCCTTCGCGAACTATTCCGGTTGGTATGTTTTTATCTTTCTTGGTGGTTCAAGTGATCTATGTTTTATCTGTAGCAGTGACAATTGGCTTGCTTTCATCGGGAGAATTAACTTCAACTTTTACCCCCTTAACTCATGGGGCGATTAAAATTGGCGGAATAACCTTTGGTATAGTTATTTCTCTGGCTGCGCTGGCGGCCTTTATTACTACTGCTAATGCCGGTATTTTGTCTTCTGCTCGGGTGCCTTATGCCATGGCTAAAGACAGCTTGCTTCCTTCTAAATTTTCTTTAGTTTCAAAAAAGTTCAATACTCCTTATGTTTCGATAATTTTTACCGGCTTGTTTATGCTTTTTTTGATACTTTTTTTGGATTTAGAAAATTTAGTTAAGACTGCCTCAACTTTGATGATTATTCTTTTTATTTTTGATAATCTTTCGGTAATTATAATGCGTCAAAGTCGCTTGATAAACTATCGGCCTAATTTCCGTTCGCCGTTTTATCCCTGGATGCAAATATTTGCCATTTTTGCATACGGATTTTTAATTTTTAAAATGGGCATAATACCTTTGGCGATAAGTGCTGGTTTTATCGGTGTGAGTTTAATTTGGTTTGGTTTTTCATCGCGAAAGATTAAGCGCCAATCTGCCCTGATGCATATTGTTGAGCGGGTAACTGCTAAGGAGTTCGTAGATATATCTTTGGAAGATGAGTTAAAAGAAATTCTTCATAAGCGGGATAATGTTATTAAGGATCGTTTTGATCATTTGATTGAGAAATGTTTAGTTCTAGACTTAGATAAAGATATAACTAGGGATGGTTTTCTTTCTTTGATTTCAGAGGCTTTGCATCAGAGATTAGATATCGATAAGAAAATCGTTAAAGATTTACTTATTGAGCGAGAAGAACAGTCAACCACAGTAATTGAAAAGGGCTTGGCTTTGCCGCATATCGTTGTTGAGGGGAAGAATAAGTTTGAGATAGTTATTGTTCGTTCAAAAGAGGGCCTAGCTTTTTCACATGAGAAAGATCCGGTTCATATTGTATTTGTTTTGGCTGGTTCAAAGGATGAGCGAAATTTTCATCTTAGATCACTTATGGCAATTGCTCAGATTGTTCAAGGACATAACTTTCATAAGGATTGGATGCGAATGAAAGATGGTGAATCGTTACGAATGTTAGTTTTATCTTCAACCCGCAAACGAGATATATGATACCTAAAACAAAAATCATTGCTACCCTAGGCCCGGCGAGTAATACCGAGGCTGTTCTGAGAAAAATGTACCTGAGTGGTCTTGATATAGTACGGCTTAATTTTTCACACGGTAACCATCAAGAACATTTACAACGAGTGAAGATCGTCCGTATGCTTAATAAAAAATTGCATCGGGCAGTTAAGATAATGCAGGATTTAGAGGGTTATCGTCTGCGAGTCGGTAAGTTAAAAGAGCAATTTTATTTAAAAAAAGGTGAAAAACTTTACTTAACTCAGGAAGATATTCTGGGAGATAGAGGAGAAGTGTCTTTTGACTATAAAGGTTCGTTGAGACGCATTAAAAAAGGATTTTTAATCCATATTGATGATGGTCGGATAACTCTGAGAGTTTTGTCAGTTGAAAAAAAGTGCCTAAAAACTCGAGTAGTTACCGAAGGTCAATTAAGGGATTCAAAGGGGATAAATATCCCTGAGGCAAAATTAGAGTTTGAGGCGCTTACCGATAAAGATAAAAAGGATGTAAAAGTAGCCATAGCTCAGAAATTTGATTATATTGCTCAATCTTTTGTGAGTTCAGCTAAAGATTTAAAGTTACTTAAAAATATAGTTTTACCGAAGCATCCAAAATGTAAGTTTTATGCTAAGGTTGAAAGTAGAATTGCTTTGGTTAATTTAGATGAAATTATTAACGAAGCTGATGGAATAATCGTTGCTCGTGGCGATCTTGGTATTTGTGTTCCAATCTATAAAGTCCCCACCATTCAGAAAGAGATTGTTAAGAAGTGCCATTCTAAGAATAAGCCGGTAGTTGTGGCGACTCAAATGCTGGACAGTATGACTGACCAAGCGTTACCGACTCGGGCTGAGGTAAGTGATGTAACTAATGCTATTCTTGATGGTGCGACTCATCTTCTTCTATCGGCTGAAACGGCAGTTGGCCGGCATCCTCAGAGAGTAGTAGATATGATGAATAAGGTAATTAAGAACACTGAGAGCTATCAGAGAAAGTTAAAGGATTTATTGAAATGAGGATATTAATAACAGCCGGAGCAACCTGGGTTAAGGTTGATGAGGTGCGGATCTTTACGAATTGCTTTACTGGTAAGAGCGGGCTTTATTTAGCCCGAGAACTAAAGAAAAAAGGTCATTCAGTCACTCTTTTGATAAACCCTCATTGTACCGGCAAGATAAGTGATATCACTTCAGTTTATTATCGTTATTTTGATGAATTTAAAAGTAAAGTTTATCAAATTTTACGAAAGAAAAATTATGACGCTATAATTCACATGGCTGCAGTGAGTGATTATCAGTTAAGGGTCCCTAAAAAAGGCAAGATTCCATCGGGCAGGAGCAACCTAATATTAAAACTGGTGCCGGCTGAGAAGATCGTTAAGACAATTAGAAAACTAGCCAAGGAAGCACTATTAATCCAATTTAAATTAGAAGCCAATCGTAAAGGTTTAAAGGAGAAGGCCTATAAAAGTCTAAAAAGCAATAAAAGTGATTTTGTGGTTGCTAATAGTCTAACCGATATGGACTTAGGTTATAAGGCTTTCTTAATTAATGATAAGAAAAAAGTGATTAATATCGGATCTAAAAAAGCCCTTGCTGATACTTTGAATCGGATTATAATAAAACAATCATGGAAAAAGGTCTAAAAAATAGCAATATTCTGATTGGTGTTTGCGGAGGGATATCATCTTATAAAACCTGTGAGCTGGTACGCCTTTTCATTAAGGGTGGTTTTTCAGTTAAGGTAATGATGACTAATTCGGCAACTAAATTTGTTACTCCATTGGTTTTTCAGGAGCTTTCCAGAAACTCGGTTTATATTGATATGTTTAATTTAACTAAAGAGGAGAATGTTAAACATATAAGTCTTGCCCAATGGGCTGATATTTGTGTAGTTGCACCACTCTCAGCTAATACCCTTTCTAAAGTAGCTTGCGGTATTTGCGATAATCTTTTGACTACGGTTATTTGCGCCTTACCTAAAGATGTAAAAGTTTTGCTGGCTCCGGCAATGAATGAATTTATGTGGAAGAATCCAATTATTCAGGATAACGTTGCCAAGCTTAAAGGTCTAAAAAAGTACATAGCTCTTGAGTCGGAGAGAGGCGAACTTGCCTGTGGCGCTTACGGAGAAGGCCGAATGCCTGAAGTGGTTGAAATCTACAAGAAAACAAAATCTCTCCTTAGGAAATAGTTTGACGATGTCAATTTACCTTCTTTTTACTATACTTGCCGTACTTGTAATAATTCTGATTATCCTTATTTTTAAATTAGGTAAGGACAAGGAAGATATTCTTCTTCATGGCAAGTTAGACTCTTTGCGAGAGGAGCTTACTAAAAATATTATCCAGACCCAGGACAATGCTCTTAGTTCTCATCGGGCGGTATCCGAAGAATTAACCAAGCTTTATGAAAAAATCGGCGGCTTAGACCGAGAGAGTCGAGAAATTCTTCAACTCACCAAGTCTTTTCATGATATCCTAAAGCCGACTAAAAGCCGTGGAGAATTGGGTGAAAGTATTTTAGAGAACTTGCTTCGCGACATTTTGCCTGGTGAGGTAGTGGTTGCTCAATATGGATTTAAAGACGGAAAGAAGGTTGATTTTGTAATTAAACTTCCTTCAAATCTTGTACCGATTGATGCTAAATTTTCGCTTGAGGCTTTTAAGAATTATCTAGATGCCGAAGAAGCTGATAAAAAGCGCCAGCGTAAGTCTTGTATCGATAGTATAAAAAAACGAATCAGCGAAACAGCAGGTTATATCTATCCTGACGAAGGAACAACTGACTTTGCTTTAATGTACGTACCTTCAGAGGCAGTTTATTATTTTATTGTTACCGAAACCCAACTTTTAGAGTTTGCTCATCAGAAGAAGGTGTTTGTGGTTGGTCCGAATACGCTTTATGCGTACCTAAAGACTATTTTTATTGGTTTTCAGGCAATGAAGATAGAAAAAAGAGCAAAGCAGATTTATGATAGTTTAAAGCGTTTAGATAAAGATGTTTCGAATTTTATAAGGGAGTACAACATTTTAGGGACGCATATCCGCAGCGCTTCCTTAAAATATGATGATGTAGCAAAGAAGGCAGAGAATATTTCTTCAAAGTTAAGTTTAATTGGGAGTGATTCTGATGAGAATAAAAGTGAGAGTGATTCCAAAAGCCAAGAAGACCAGGATCACCCAAGACAAAGAAGTCCTGAAAGTGTATCTCAATGAGCCGGCAATTGAAGGCAGGGCTAATAAAAAGTTGTTTGAACTTTTGGCTGAACATTTTCAAGTAAAGAAATATCAAATTTCTATAGTGAAGGGTCAGAAGCAAAGAGATAAGATAGTTGAGATTAATTTTTAAAAAAGGTTGGCGATGAGGAAGAGTTTTACTTTAATCGAGTTGATTGTAGTCATTGCGATTATCGCAATTCTAGCAGCAATCATCGCCCCTAATGCTTTTAGAGCAATCCAAAAAGCCAAGGCGTCTAGAATAATAGCTGACTTCACTGCTATTAAGAGTGCAAGCATGAGCTTTTATGCTGATACCGGTAGTTGGCCGGTAAATATTGAACCTAGGCCAGATCCCGGAGGTACTAATTCTTGGACTTGGATAAAAAGTGGCCAGCATCCTCTTATGGATAATCTTAATAATTGGATTGGTTGGGACGGACCTTATCTAGAAAGCTCTTTAGCTTCGCCTTCTCCGCCTACTGGTGTTCCGGGCTGCACAAGCCCCGGATACTATTATACCCAATGGTGGGGCAGCGGTTGGCATGCGGGAGGTTATGGCAAATTTGATTTGGATAAAAATCCAAGTACCGGCGGAGCTTGTTATATAGCTGCTACTGGCTGTGAAGTTAATAGCGCTTGGAGTATAAATATTTTTCCTATACCTGCGGACGTGATGAAAAGTATCAACCTGGCTTTAGATGGTGACGATTCTTTTGATGATATGCTCGGGCGAGTGCAGGTTTATAGCGGTTGCGATGGTTTAGTAAGTTTTTACGTTTCTCATCCGATATAGAACATACATTTAGACGTGCGATTGGTTAATAAAGAGTACTGTTTTCTTATTAAGGATGTTTTCTCATCTTTATCTTTGGTCGGATTTACTAAAAACAGTCTAGTTGGCAATCTTCCTCAAGATATCCAGACAGCCCTTTCTTTTTCTGATCAACAGTTCAAAGTAGCCTATCTAAACCAGATCCATTCGGAAAAAGTCTTATCAGTTGACCAGGCTGGCTGCTACGAAGGTGATGGCTTGTTTACTAAAAATTCTGGTTTAGTTCTAGTTGTTAAAACTGCTGATTGCTTACCGCTTCTTTTCGAGAGTAAGGAGCTGGGGGTAATCGGGGCAGTGCATATGGGTTGGAAATCAGCTAAGGCCGGTATTTTGGATAATCTACCTTATGAATTGAGTTCTTTTAAAGTAGTTGCTGGTGTGGGTTTAAGAAAATCTTGTTATGAGGTCGGGGATGATTTTCTCAATCATCAGCCGTTTAAGCCTTTTATCGAAAAGACAGACGCTAGGTTCTATTTTAACCCGGTAGAGTTTGCTAGGAGTGAACTTATTGCCAGGGGTTTAAAAGAAGACAATTTCATTGATTTAGATATTTGTAGCTTATGCAGTAAGAGCAATTTTTCTTCTTGTCGTCGCGGCGATACCTCATCAAGAACTTTATCTTTTATTTTAAGATAATGACTAAAAATTGTTATTACATTTATAAGATTATATGATAAAATTATAAACCAATCTTAACTAAATTTATTTAGAAGGTTAATATGGATCAAAAGAAGACACCACTTTACGAACAGCACATAAAACAAAATGGCCGAATGGTTAATTTTTCCGGTTGGGTTCTGCCTTTGGAATATAGAAGTAGTCTTGAAGAGGCAAAGGCTGTCCGAAGCAGCTGTGGTATTTTCGATGCTTCACATATGGGCGAAATAGAGGTGACCGGAAAAGACGCCTTAGCGTTTTTGCAAAAACTTTTGAGCAACGACCTTTCTTTACTTAAGACCCAACAGATGCAGTACAATCTTATTCTTAATTCAGCCGGAGGTGTGGTTGATGACTGTATGGTTTATTGTTTAGAGAATAAATTTCTCTGCGTAGTGAATGCTTCCAATAAAGATAAGGTTTTTAGCTGGTTTAATAAAAATAAGCAAGGCAATGTTGAAATCAAGGATAAAAGTGAGGAGTTAGCTCTAATTTCTCTCCAGGGACCGAAAGCCGTTGGAGTGATTGCGGAAGTTATTGGTATTAAGCCTGTTGAGTTAAATTATATGTCTTTCTTAGAAGCTGCAATCGATAACAAGTCTTTTTTAATTTCTCGTAGCGGTTATACCGGTGAAGATGGTTTCGAGCTTTATGTTCCTTCTGGTGATGCTGAATTTTGGTGGAATAAACTTTTAGCGGCTGGTGAGGTTTTCGGAATTACGGTTTGTGGGCTAGGGTCTCGTGATATTTTAAGAATTGAGGCTGGTTACCCTTTGTATGGTCATGAGCTTGATGATATTATTAATCCTTATGAAGCGACTTTGGCTTGGGCCCTAAAGCTTAATAAAGATTTGATTGCTAAAGAAGAATTAATGCATATTCAGCAGGAGGGTTTAAAAAGAAAGAGAGTCGGTCTAGTTATGCAGGAACGGGCTGTTCCGCGTCAGGGTTATTCGGTATACTTTAAAGATAAAGTTGTTGGAGAAGTTACTAGCGGTACTTATTCTCCTAATCTGGAACAGTTTATTGCTATGGCTTATTTAGATAAACAGTACACAGAAGTTGATTCAGAGGTTAAAATAAAGATTCGTGATAAGTTTTATCAAGCAAAAGTGGTAAAGTTTCCTTTTATAAGACCAAAAACAAAAAAGTTAGCAAGTAAGGGGGCTTAAAATGTCAGAGTTTAAATTCACTAAATCTCATGAATGGGTGAAAGTAGAGCCAGATTCAGCAACTATCGGGATAACTGATTATGCTCAATCTCAGCTAGGTGATGTTGTATTTGTCGAACTGCCTAAACCTGGAGGCGCAATTCAACAGACTAAGCAGTTTGGTACCATTGAATCAACCAAGGCTGCCAGCGAGCTTTATGCTCCGATCGATGGAGAGATCGTTGAAGCTAATAACAATGTAGTTTCGAATCCTCAACTAGTTAATCAGTCAGCTCAAGATTTTGGCTGGTTACTTAAGGTAAAGATTTCTGATTTTTCTCAGCTTGATAGCTTGATGGATGAAGTAGCTTATCAAGAGTTTGTAGCTAAAGAAAGTAAATAAGCAGAAACTAATCATATGCCTTACATTTTAAATACCTACAAAGAAACTGAAGAGATGCTACGGGCAATTGGAGTAAGTTCGATTGAAGATCTTTACAGCCAAATACCTAAAGATTTAAGGCTCAAAGCAGCACTTAACATACCTAGTGGTTTGAGTGAGTTAGATACTAAAAGAACCGTTAAGGGGCTTGCTGAAAAAAATATTCCGATTGATGAGTTTAATTCATTTCTCGGTGCCGGATGCTATGATCATTACATACCGGCGGCTTTAGAGTTTATAGTTTCTCAATCTCAACTGCTTACCGCTTATACCCCTTATCAAGCTGAGTGCTCGCAAGGTATTTTGCAGGCAATTTATGAGTACCAAAGTTATATCTGTCTTTTAACTGGCATGGATGCTTCTAACGCTTCTTTGCTTGATGGGGCTTCGAGCTTAGCTGAGGCAGTCCTGATGTCTTTGAGAGTAACTAAACGCAATAAGATTGTTGTACCTTCTAATCTTCATCCCGAATATCGTAAAACTCTCGAAACCTATTTAAGTGGTTTTGATTTTGTGGTTAAAGACCTAGAATTAGGAGATGATGGATTAGTAAATTTAGAGGGAGCTAAAGCGGTAATTGATCAAGATACAGCCTGTTGCATTATTCAGAGCCCTAACTTTTTTGGTTTGATTGAGAAGGTAGAGGATTTGGCAGCTTTAGCTAAAGAAAACGGGGCGATGACGATTATGGTGACCAACCCTTTATCGTTAGCAATATTTAAGGAGCCATCCAATTTAGGTGTTGATATTATTTGTGGTGATGGCCAACCTCTTGGGGGAAGCCTTAATTTCGGCGGGCCTTCATTTGGATTCTTAGCCACTAAGAATGAATATATTCGTCAGTTACCCGGACGGATTGTTGGAAAAACTAAAGATGCCCAGGGTGAGTGCGCATATTGTTTAACTTTGCAAACTCGCGAGCAGCACATCCGTCGCGAAAAAGCAACTAGCAATATTTGTTCTAATCAATCTTTGAATGCAATAGCTGCGGCAGTTTATCTTTCACTTGTCGGTCGAGATGGTCTCTATGATACTGCTCTTTATTCTTTTAGTAATACTCAATATCTTTATAAGCGCCTTAAGGAAGTAAGGGGAATTAATATTCCTTATTCGCAATCAGTGTTTAATGAGTTTGTTTGGGAAGTGGATAATTCAGAAATTATATTAGCTAAACTTTATCATAAAGGAGTAATCGCCGGTTACCAAATTGGCAAGATATTTCCTCAACATAAAGACCGAATTTTAAGTTGCTGTACTGAAAAAAAGACCAAGGATGATATAGATCAATTTATTTATTTTTTAGCCGAGATACTGCATGGATAGAAAATTAATATTTCAAAAAAATAGCGAGTTAAAATCAAGTGGTTATGTTGGGAAACCGAGTGTTTCCTTAATTGATCCTAGGGATGTTTTTCCTGATCAGTTTTTGCGTAGCGAGTTGCCCCTGCCTCAATTAGGTGAGCTTGAAGTAATTCGGCACTATAGTCAGTTAGCCGAGCTTAACTTTTCAGTCGATACCCATTTTTATCCTCTTGGTTCTTGTACTATGAAATATAATCCGAAGCTTAATGAGTCTTTGGCCAACCTAGAGGCTTTTAAAGGAATCCATCCTTATCAGGATCCAGAATCGGTGCAAGGGGCTCTTGAGCTTATCTATAATTTGAATATGCTTTTATCTGAAATAACCGGAATGAAACAATTCACCTTTCAGCCCTCAAGCGGTGCTCAAGGTGAGCTTACTGGCTTGTTGATGATTCGTAAGTTTCATCAAGTTTCTGGAAATAGGAAGACTAAAGTTATTATTCCTGATTCAGCCCATGGCACAAACCCAGCCTCAGCTAGTATGTGCGGCTATGAGACAGTGATAATTGAAAGTACTGAGGGAGGATTAATCGATATTGAAAAACTAAGAGCAGCGGTAGATCAGGATACAGCAGCGATAATGCTCACTAATCCTAATACTTTGGGTTTGTTTGAAGAACAGATTCTGGAAGTGGCAGCAATAGTTCATCAGGCTGGAGGTTTGCTTTATTATGACGGAGCAAATTTTAACCCGCTTTTAGGCATTACTAACCCGGCGAAAATGGGTTTTGATGTTATTCATCTTAATTTGCATAAAACCTTTTCTACTCCCCATGGCTGCGGTGGTCCCGGAGCTGGTGTGGTTGGAGTTGCTAGCAAGTTAGTTGATTTTCTTCCTACACCAGTCGTAGCTAAAAAAGATGACGTTTATTATTTTGACTACTCGCTGGAAAATTCAATTGGCCGTTTACGTACCTTCTATGGTAATTTTGGCGTTTTAGTTAGAGCCTATAGTTATATTTTACGTTTAGGAAGGGAGGGCTTGTTGCGAGTCGCTCAAAATTCAGTAATTAATGCAAACTATATAAAGGAGAAGTTAAAGAATCATTATCATTTGGCTTACAATAAACCTTGTATGCATGAGGTAGTTTTTTCAGCTAAGCTTCAGAAAGAAAAAGGTGCCTCAGCTTTAGATATCGCTAAAAGACTTATTGACTACGGTATCCATCCGCCGACGATATATTTCCCTTTGATTGTTAAGGAGGCCTTGATGATTGAGCCTACTGAAACTGAGAGTAAAAAGACTCTCGATAAATTTATCCGGGTGATGATTAGCATCGATCGAGAGATAGCTGAGGAATTATACAAGGTTAAGAATGCTCCTTGTGAGGCACCGATTAAAAGGGCTGATGAGGTTCAGGCAGCACGCTTTCCGGAGGTAAGATGGAAAAAAGATGGCGCTTAATCGTCGATAAGAAAAAAGACGGTTATTATAATATGGCTGTTGATGAGGCAATACTGCTTAACTATCAAACTCAGCGGGTTCCGACTTTGCGGATTTATGGCTGGAGTGAGCCATTTATTACTTTAGGTTACAGCCAAGAACCTAACGAGGTGTTAGAATTAACCAATAAGTTACCTTTTTTAAAGAGAGTTACTGGAGGTTCAGCTATTCTGCATGATCGTGAGCTTACTTATAGTATTACCTGCGTGTTGGAGGATTTAAGTTTGACTAGCTCGGTCAAAGAGTCCTATAAAACTATTTGTAGTTTTTTGATAAATTTCTACCAAAGTTTAGGAATTTCCGTTAAGTATGCTAAAGATACTGAAGAGACAAGCCTAGATGAGCAGACTCCTTTTTGTTTTTCCAGTTGGCAGAAATTAGATTTGGTTGCGGCTGATAAGAAAATCGGTGGTAATGCCCAAAGGCGTAAGCGAAACTTAATTTTTCAGCATGGTAGTATTCCTCAAGAATTGGATTTTTCGATAATTGATAAGGCGATTAAAACTCCTTTTGATGTTAGAAAGAGGGCAACTTCTTTGGAACAGTTGCTTGGCCATCATACCGACTTTTCTTCTTTGAGCCAATTATTAGCTAAAAGCTTCGAAAATACATTTGGGCTTGAACTTTACCGGGATGTGATTTCACCATCAGAAGAGCTGACAGTTAGTGATATCCTAAAAAAGAAACAGCAGATTCATCTTTTTTGATTTTATGGCTAATGAAAGCGTTTTCATTGTTTTCATAAAAACTCTTTATCCATTGAATAATAGATATAAATATGGTATAAAATAATTAGATGGGGAACGATAATGGGGAGGCGTTGTAAGAACAAAAATAAATCATTTTCGCTCGTTGAAATTATCACGGTGATAATCATATTGGGGATTTTAGCGGCAATTGCTTCTCCCTCATATCACAGGATGATTGAGAGAAGCAGGGGCAAACACGCTGAGTTTAATCTCATGGCTGTTTATAATGCTCAGAAACGACATCGCTTGGCTCAGAAGACCTACTATCAGTGTGTTAGTGCTCCTTGTGGTTCTCAAGAATTAGAAGATCACTTGGGAGTGTATATAAATGACCCTTATTTTAATTATGGAATAGTAGCTAACACGACTACTTTTACGGCAACAGCTACTAGGATAAATAGTAATTTGTGTCTTGGCGCGACTATGAATGTGAGTGACAGTGGAAGTGAACCTATAAAAGGATGTGATCTTTGGTGAAAAATAGATTGAATAAAAAGGCTCGAGGTAACCGGCGTATTTTTGGGGCTTTCGGAGTCTTGATTTTGGCGGCTCTTTTTCTTAGCTCAAGCTATTTCTTTGAATATTCATTTGCTCAAACACACCCTTTTCTAAAATATTTCCCAGCCAATGAAGAAATAATTACTTATTCTACCGATGGATTTAGCGGTTATCCTTTAGCTTTAACTGAAATAACAAACTGTACTCCGCCCAGTTTTGGCGGAGTAGATTTATTTAAGGCTCTAGCTGATTGTAATGCTTGTATGGGTTGGAAGGAGGGCTGCGCTGATTGTTGTATTAATCCAACAACTCCGCCAGAGTACTTTTGTGCTCCCAGTGCAACGGATCCTGGGCCTAGTGGTGGATATAATCCAGTGCCTTTTAGTGAAAATTGCGACGGCTCAACTCGAGTTTCCTGTACTACCTGTGGTCCTACCTTTTGTGGTCTTGATCCTGTGTTTGATAATTGTACTGGCTTTAATCCCTTGAATGTTGTTAGTGGCGATATTCCTAATTGTCAGCAGGCAGGATGTCCGATTTCAGATGATTATAGCTCTGTTGGTTGCGTTAGTGTTGGTTCCCCTCCTGAAACATATTGCATTGGAGATAAAACTCCTCTTGATAAAGGTTGTGTTCCTGTAACTGAAGCCCAAGCAGTAGCAAGCTTGGGGTATAATCCGTTATTCCATACTTCAAGCACTGGGAGTGATTTTTATACAGTTACTACTCATCCAGCTGGGACTTTTAACGATACTGATGACGTTACAGTTGCCTTTGATAATGAAGGCATAACTTTTGATCCAGACAATGATCCCTGCTTTCAGTATGGTCCAGGAGCCTTTTTAAATTATATTAATTCTTGTTCTGTTTATGCTGATGCTGCAGAGGTTGGATTTAAGGATAATCACTGTTGTCAGTCTGGAGTATGTAGTGGTGCGGGCATGGGCGAGTGCGATACTAGCGGTGGCAATACAGCTACTATAGCCGATGACGGTGGTTGTACGAGCATAATGAATAATTGGGATAATCTTATACCTGTTTCTGCAGGGGTTAGTAAAAATTGCCATGCAGTTCAAGCTTTTGAATGTGTTGCTTTGCAAGAATTAGTAAATAACTGCATACAGAGTAATAACCAGTCTGAATGTAGTGCTTGTTTTGTTGAAATTGATTCAGATTTTCGCTATGAATTTGTGCCAAAAAGCGGAGAGTCTTTAGTTCTTGTTTGGCTTATTGAGGCGGTACCTGATATGCCAGCGGGCATGAACCCTAATTTTAATACCTATTTTTATAGCATGGTTAGGGTATTTGAACAGGGTGGAAGCGAACTCGGTCTTCCTACGAATATTGTACATCAGAAAAATTTTACTTCCGCCTTTAGTGTTTTTGGCGCAACATCAATAGATTCATCATGGCTTACACCGGGTAAAAAATACGAAATAAGGGTATCTTATTTTATACCTAACGACTCTAATATTCCTCTTGGCGAACACTTAACGATGACCGTAAACCGCATGGAACTGGATGTTTTCAGAGTGCGGGAGTAGGGATTATATAGACGCCATTGAGGGAAGAGATTAGTATAGATTAAGTATTAGGAAAAAGAAAGATGAGTACAAGGAGGTACAAAATGAAAAAGATAGCAATTTTGGCTATAGTTTCTATGTTGGTTCTGCCTCTGTTGGGTTTTGCTCAAGAAGGCCAGAATATTGCAGTAGCACCTTTGGTGATTTCTGATGAAGGAAGCGGGACATTTACCTTAATTGAAACCCGTTGGCCTGACTTTTACAAGTACGTTCCAGCTGGGGGTTGTAGTGGATTGAGTAATTACAGTAAGAAGCGAAAGATTGAAGGAACTCCAACTTCACTTTATCCAATTTGTGGCAGTATGTTCTGCTATGTTACTGACGCTATCGATCCATCAACCGGCACTCTTCACAGCTATCCGAATGCCGGGGCTCCAGCAGGTTATAACGTAGTTTATGAATATGCACCTAGTAATGCTGAGTATGTTCCAATTTCTGACTTAGGAGCAACAGTTAACTTCGATGGCGACTGGGCTGAGTATCGTGATGTGGCTAGAATTTTGGTTACCTGGACAATTAGGCTTGAAGGTTATAAGAATATTATCCAGCCTAACCGAAAACATGATCCTTGGTTTAGTGGTGGTTGTGGTGGAACTACCTATCAATCTTTTCCCGAAGGTGATGTTTATACGAAGTTGTTCGTTAATGGCTCACCTATAGGTAATCCGGCCATAATGACTATACCTTATGGCGGAAAGGGTTCAGCCTCAGGCGTAGTTGATCCAACCCATACCGGAAGCGTTGCGCTTACACCGGACATGTTCGGAGGATCTTTCCCAGCAACTTTGAATCTTGCAATTAAGGCTTACAATGACACTTGCATGTCAGTTCAAAGTCCTAATGGCATGAGGAATTTAGTTGTTACAGTAACACCGATTAACTAGAATTAAAGAAGACAAGACATAGAGGGCTAATTCCGGCCCTCTATGTCTATTTATTATAGGTAAAGTTTATCTTTCTTATTGGCCTTTCTGGCGTTATAATATTTATAGTTCGTTAAAATAAAAGTTGTTTTATAAATGAAACATAAGGGATTAACCCTCATTGAGATAGTAGTTTCGGTAGTTTTAATCGGTATAGCTTTAATTGCTTTGGGAACAGCTTTAGTTACCGGAAAACACTTCATAAAAAGAGCTGAAAATGACGGCCGCGCTTTAAGCATAGCCTTGTCGCACAAAGAAGAACTTCTTAGTCGTTCTTATGACCATGCTGATTTATGTCCGGGTCTTTTTGGTTCCTCTTGTACGCAGAGTAATCCGGTTGGGTCGCCGGTAGATGGTTTTTTTAATTGGACCACGGTAGTAACTAATCGACGGGCTTGCAACACCGGTAGCACTCGTTGTATTCCCTATAAAGAAATTATTGCTCAAGTTAATTATCCTGAAGAGGCAATCTCTGGCGCTAACAGTGGCATAACTAAAAGAGTTACCGTAAAGGATATAATTCCTTTTCCTAAGGTGCATCTTAGTGAGGCTAATACTGGGGTAGTTACCTGTGATGCTGCTGCTGGATGTGAAGTCCTTTTTGGCATTGGTAATGAAACAGTAGTTGGATCCGGTGGCGATTCCTTATCAATAGATCTTCCGGCTTACCCAGTAGAAAAAGATCTTTTAGTTATTTACAATATTGCAATTAATATCGAATTAAACGGAGCAGGCATTCAAAATGCCGATAATATAGTAACTAGGTCCAGGATTATAAATAACGATAGCGGTGCTGTAACCTGGAGTTCAATGGTGACAGTTACCCCGATTATGTCTCAGGCAGTAATTAATAGTGTTTCAAGAATTTCTATTCCTGCTGCCGGTGTTAATGATCCCCATACGATTGAGGTACGTTGGTATAAGCAACAAAATAGAGGTCAAATATCTGTTAAGCGATCTAGTTTGACAGTGCTTGCTTTTGAAAGGGATTAAAAGCTATGAATAGCAAAGGCTTTACTTTAATTGAGATGATTGTAGTTTTACTTGTTATTAGTTTTATAATGATTACCATTACTTCTATAGCAATTTTTTTTACCCGCCAAGTTAATTTAAGTAGGGAAAGAACGAATATGTGGAGTCAGCTAGAATATACCGTTAGTGATATGCGTACTCGTTGCGTTAGCGCTGTCACCACTATTACCCCGCTTAGCCCTTGCGGAAGTATCACTATTAATGGTACTAGTGGTAGTAACTTTACCTTTAACGGTGAGGCAGATATATATAGTATTACTCCTGATAATATTACTGATAATGTAAATTATACCTATAGCATACAGAATGACGGAGCCTTGATTTTACAGACTACTGGAGGCGTTACTGATGTTTTAATTGATGGAAAATATAACCCCGAGCTAATCTTTGAACACCATTGCGAAGTCGTTGGCGGGGTGACTATTCCTGATGAGCCACATTTTATTAGGGTTAACCTTACACTTGAAAACGTTAGCTTCGGTCTTAATGCTTCTCGGGAAGACGCAATACGTTTTTGGTTTTTGGATGTAGTACAATGATAGCAATTGTAATTTCAATCACAGTTTCTCTTTCTATTCTCTTGAGTGCTTTTGTATCTTTTAGCCCGAGCTTTAAAGCTATAGTTGAAGGAGAGATTAAACGTAAAGCTCAAGAAAGCGCTTGGGTTTATGCTTCGAAAAGCGGTCAACTTATTGAACGGGCTAATTCTGATGGTAACCCTCCGGATAACTTTACCTGTGTTACTGCGGCTAGTGCCTGGAATTGCATGGGAACTGTTCCGATGCGAGAGGAAGAGTCAGGCGGCGTTTGGACTGACACTGAACATGTATGTATAGAAGTCAGTCGGTCGGCACCTGCTTTTCCGGATTTACCTAAAATTACAGTAGAAAATGTTACTTCTAGTAGCCAAACTTGCCCCCATCACTAAAGATAATGGTTTCAGGACAAACTTCAAGCCTATCTTGTTCTAAGCCGGCTTGGCTTAAAAAAAATATAAATTTGAGTTTGAATCATAAGCTAAAGACAAGGCTACGTAATCTTTCTTTAAATACGGTTTGTGAGGAATCTCGTTGTCCTAATATTTCTGAGTGTTTTTCTAAGCAGGTTGCAACTTTTTTAATTTTAGGTGATGTTTGTACTCGAGGTTGTAGTTTTTGCCTTATTGGTAAAGGTAAACCAGGCCAACTTGATTTTAATGAACCGCAGAGGATAGCGCAGGCAGCTAAACTTTTGAATTTAAATTATCTAGTTATTACTTCTCCTACTCGCGATGATCTTCTTGACGGAGGGGCAGCAATTTTTGTAGAAACCGTAAGAGAGATTCTAGCTTTAGATCCTAAAAAAAGAGTTGAGCTCTTGATACCTGATTTTTTGGGGAAAAAAGACTCTATTGAAAAGGTAGTCGAATCAGGAGCAGAAACTATAGCTCACAATCTAGAAACTGTTCCTAAGTTATATAAGAAGGTAAGGAAAGGTGCCAGTTATCGGCGTTCCTTATTTGTTCTGGAGACTACAAAGAAGTTGAACCAGCGAATTTTTACTAAGACGGGTTTAATGTTCGGCTTGGGCGAAAAGGAAAAGGAGGTTAAGAGGGTCTTGGCTGATTTAAATTCTATAGGTTGTGATTTTTTAACTCTCGGTCAATATTTACCTCCTTCGCGAAATAATTACCCTTTAAAAAGTTATGTTCATCCTGATACTTTTGATTATTTTAAAAATTATGCTTTAAAATTAGGTTTTAAGAATGTTATTAGTGGTCCCTACGTTCGTTCTTCATATATGGCTCATTTAATGAGTTCCGGCCTTTAATAGTATATATACTAAATACTTTCCTAAGTATTTACTTATCAATCAGAAAGACAGGGTATTTTTTAGGATAAGTGAGCTTATTTCCTGATAATTTTAGAAGGGGGCTTTGTACACAATATCTAGTGGCATAGTCAAAAGCATACAATATATTGAAAATAGCGTTAAATCGTAGGAAATTATGCTTGACAGAGGTAAACAAAGATAATTTAATAGAGATATAACCATTTTATAACAAATGATAAAGAGAAAGGCAGTTCCTCGGTTGATGAGTGTTGATGAGTTGGCAGATTATTTAGGTCTGCAGAAGCAGACTATTTATAATTGGCTACACTTAAAGAAGATTACCGGAATAAAAATCGGTAAAGTTTGGCGTTTTGATCGTAAGTATATTGATCAGTGGCTGAAAAAGTGTAGTGAGTGATAAGTTATGGCTAAAACAGTAGGATTATATTTGGGTGTAGATACTTTAGGGGTAGCAGTAGTCAGCGGCCGCAATCTCGTTAATTTTAATCAGTTTAACCTTTCTGTTGCCGAAGAGTCTAAACAGGGAGTGGTAAATGAGGATGTCCGCTTAGAAGCTTCAATTAATAAAGCACTCAGAGAAGCGGGTGTTGTTAGTGAGAGCATATACCTTTCTTTAGCTGATCGAGATTTTATTTTTCGTTCTCTTGAAATGCCACTCATGCGTAAGGGCGAGATTGAGTCATCTTTGGTTTATGAAGTTGAGAAGTATATACCTTTTAAGATGACTGAGTTGGAGTGGACCTACGCCAGCGTGCGTTCAGCCAAAGAGAAAAAGATGAATATATCTTTTGTCGGCATCCGGGACAAAAATCTAGGGCGGATTAGAGATATCTTGGGTCGTTTGGATCTTGGTATTATTTTTATTGAGCCATCTTCTTTATCTCTATTTAGGGCACTTAAGACCTTGAAGCGGTTCTCAAAAATAAAGGATTTTGCCCTTTTGGACATTACAAAGACCGAATCCCATCTTACTTTTTTCCAGGATGAACTTCCGGTATTCAACCGTTATCTTACTATTCCTAAGAAGGAAGACTCTTTTGACACCGGTAAATTTTCCGAATCAGTAGATTTTTCTTTTCAGTACTTTAAACGTGAATTTCGTTCTTATAAACTTGATAAGTTTATCTTGGTCAGTGACATTGAGAGTAAAGAGTTAGCTTCTAGCCTTGAAGAAGGGCTACAGGTTTCAGTTGAGGCTGTTTCTTCTTCTGATATAGCCAATCGTAATGATGCCAGCGTTGAAAGCATGAAGGCTTTCGGGGCAGCAGTTCAAGATCAATTCCCTTCAGTTTTTAAATCAAGCTTCAGGAAGACCCAGATTTCTAAAGAAGGAGAGATGATTGAGATTGGCGTTGATGCTCCCGACTTAAGGATAGGTTTAATCGGAGCTCTTTTAGGTATAGGTTTGGTAGCTGCTTTTTTTACTTCTATTATTATGGGCAATGAGGTTGTTGAAAAGAAAGCTTATGTAAATAGGCAAAGAGAGGAAGTTGTTGTTCCTAAAGGGCTTGAAAACTTTTCTTGGGATCAGTATCCGGAGGTTGTTAAGGATCTAGAGAAAAAGACCAAAGAGTTAAAAGATTCTCAAGAGTCATTTAGTAATCTTGCTAATATTTTTGAAGCTTTAAGTAGCCGCAGGGTTTTACCGGAAGGGTTGTGGCTTGAGAATTTTAGAATTACTCGTCAGAAGGGAACTAGTAATGGAAAGGTAACCGGATATCTGTTTCGTGACGACGATCAAGATGAGCGTTCGGGCTTAGATGATTTTGTTTCCAGGCTTAAGGCCGAGCCCTCATTACAACAAGCTTTTCCGACCATTGAAATTGATTTTTCTAAGCGACAAACTAAAAAGGAATTTGAAGTTACCTATTTTTCTATAACTTTAAAGTAAAATGAAAGAATTAGCGCGTTATAAAAATATTGTTGTTAGTTTGTTTATTGTACTTATCGTTGCAATATCGCTACGCAGTATTTACTCTAACTATTCTCTAAAGCTCAAAAAATTATCAGAAGAGGAAGTACAGATAAAAGAGGCTAAGGATATTATATTTGAATGGATAAACCTTAACAGTAAACTTGAACAGCTTAGAAGCCAGTTTTTGGAAAAAGACACAATTCTTTTTAAGAAGCTTGTTGAAGAAAAAGCAAGGCTGGCTAAGATTGATCTTCCTTCCTTGCGACTTTCGCGTATTGATAAAGATTCTTATTGGGAGGTTAGGGTAAGGCTTAACACCACTTGTCCTTATAGTAATTTTGTAGAGTTTGTTGATTCCCTCGCTGATAAAAATATAGAGGTAGTTACCGCAAGCTTGAGTGGTGATAGAGAAAAAGTAGCGGTTGATGCTGAGATAAAGGGGGTTGTTCTTAAATGAGGCTTATAAAAGTGGCTTTTCTTTTATTGTTTTTGCTTTTGCCGATACTGCTTTATTCAGCTGAAAGCTATCGAAATCCTTTTGAATCATTACTTCCTAAGGAAGAGGTTGCCGGAGAGGCAGGGGTTCAAGAAGTTGTCAAGCCTTTAACGATCGTTGTTCAGGGGGTTTTGTGGGGAAGCTTAATGCCACAGACGATTATCGACGGTGAGGTTTATAAAGTTGGTGATCAACTTAAGAGCCTTGAGAATGCTTCAGTACTTCGGATTACCAAGAATGTAGTTTTCATAGTTCATGGCGATAAGATTCATAAGATGATGGTTACTAAAAAATAATTATGATATCTAAGAATTTAATATTTTTTTGGTTATTAAGGGGGGCAATATGAAGAAAATTTTTGCTTTGATTTTAGCGGTAGTATTTATTATTTCCGGTAGCGGGTTTTCCCAGGATGATATCTATGGAGGGTATTTGCTTGGTACCTTTGACAAGCGGGTTTCACTTGACCTTGAGGAAGCCCAGCTGGTAGATGTTTTGAAAATGCTTTCTCAGCAAACTGGTCTCAACTTTGTATCCACTGAGGCGGTACAGGAGAGAAAGCTAACCCTCTATTTTGATGAAGTTCCTTTGCGAGAAGCAATGGACGTTGTTTTTAAGGCCAATAAACTTAGTTATGATTATTATCCGGATTCTAATATTTTTGTAGTAAAGGAGATGGGTAAACCAAGCTTAGAGTTAATTAGTAAAGTTTATCGTTTAAACTATGTACGAGTAAAAACCGCTCGAATGCAGAAAGAGATAGAGGATATTATTGAAGATTCTGAGAGCGGTGAAGAAGATGGCGGAGAAACAGAAGCCGGAGGCATTCGACAGGCTGTTGAAGCAGTATTGAGTGAATTTGGCAAAGTGACCGAAGATCCGATAACTAACTCTTTAATCGTAGTTGATGTTCCGTCCCAATTTCCGATTATTGATGAAGTGGTGAGCAGGTTGGATCTTGCTATACCGCGGGTTATGATCGAAGTAGAAATGCTAGATGTTTCTAAGACTCACCTTGATAAATTAGGGTTTAACTATGCTAATGGTTTATACGGGGCTGTTGGAGCCGGCGCTCGTTCAAGTGAAGTACCTTTTGGAGCCAAATTTTTAAAAGGAACACAAGTAGTCCAAACTACAGCCGGAGGATTAGCTCCGCCGGTTTTAAGTATACTGGACTTAACCGGTTTTACCTCAGTAATGCAGTTTTTGACCGAGGACACTTCGACTAAGTTTATCGCTCGGCCAAAAATACTTACTATTTCTAATGAAACAGCTGAAGTTAACTTAACGGTAAATGAAGCTATCGGTGTTACTACTACCCAAGATACTTCTGGCGGAGGTTCAATTACTCAGAATGTTGAACGTGAGGAAACTGGGACTAAGCTTCGGGTTACTCCTCAGGTTAATCCTAATACTCAGGAAATTACTTTAATGGTTGAGATGTTTAATCGTGAATCTACTGATAGTGGTATAACCGTTACCGGTATATCAGGCGGCGAAGTGAAGAACGTTGAAGAAAGAGGTACGAAAAGTGTAATTCGCTTGAAAGATAGCGAAACTCTTTATATTGGTGGTTTAATCCGCAAGGAAGAAAAAGAAATCATACGTAAGATTCCTCTTTTGGGCGATATTCCATTTTTGGGAAAAATGTTCAGTTACACCGAACGTCCAGGCGCCGATAATCAAGAGCGGGAATTGCTGGTATTTTTAACCCCGCGAATCGTCGAAGACGGAACAATGATACAGGCTAAGAGAATCAAGGTTTTACCTCGTGAGCAAGCTGATGTAACTAAGAGAGATTCAGTAACAGTAGCCTTAGATAGTTTTGTTAGATAGAATAATCAGAGAACAGAAGGCAGGATTAAAAAGGCCAGAGACAATAATTCTGACCTGAAAAGGCTGGCTTCTGTTTTCTATTTTTAATGGTAGGATCAGAATGGCACGTTATAAAAAATTAGGCGACATTTTAATTTCTGAAAGTATCATTGCCGAGAAGCAGCTTAAGGAAGCCATCTTACTACAGGAAAAAGAAGGTGGTAAGCTTGGCGAGGTGATGATACGCTTAGGCTATGTAAATGAAGAGCAGATCGTCATAGCTTTAAGTAAGCAGCTTTCAATTCCTTATGTTTCTTTGGCTTCAGGAAGATTAAAACCAAATTCAGAACAAAACTTAGAAGAACTTATTCCTCAAGATTTTGCCGTAAAAAATATTGTCTTGCCGCTTTCACGTAGCCTTAACTCGTTAACTATAGTAATGTTTGATCCTTTAGATTTGATTCTTTTGGATAATTTAAAAAAAATAACCAGTTGTGAAATAAACGTAGTAGT
Organism: Candidatus Omnitrophota bacterium; assembly: GCA_021735655.1. Classification (NCBI taxonomy): domain Bacteria; kingdom Pseudomonadati; phylum Candidatus Omnitrophota; species Candidatus Omnitrophota bacterium. The sequence goes on from JAIPGM010000003.1 coordinate 258,105, forward strand.
CTCAACTCGTACTGATATTTTGAAAGCCCTTGAGTCTTTTTATGGTCGGGATAAAATATTTCGTGATGCTATTCAAATAGCTGGTTCTGAAGAAAAAGCCGCGATCAAAGAACTTGCTTCTGAGGAAACTGATCTAAGCTTAGATAAACTTATTGCTCAGGCTGAGGAAGCTCCGGTTGTTAAGTTGGTAGATCTTTTGATTCGCCAGGCAATTGAGGAGAATGCTTCTGATATTCATCTTGAGCCACATTATGATAAGCTAAGCCTACGTTACCGTATCGACGGAGTGTTGTTTGATATGCCTTCGCCAGCAGCTGGACTGTACTTACCGATAATTTCTCGGGTCAAGATCCTTTCTAAAATGGACATAGCCGAAAAACGCCTCCCTCAAGATGGGGGCTTTATGGTAAAAGTGTCAAAACGTCTTATTGATTTGCGAGTTTCAACTCTTCCGACTATTTATGGCGAAAAGGTAGTATTGAGAATTCTTGATAAGTCTCGGGTACCATTAGACTTAGCAAAGTTAGGGTTTTTACCCCAGGAACTTGAGTTGATCCGAAAAGGAATTAATACTTCTTATGGCCTAGTTTTTCTTACCGGACCCACTGGAAGTGGAAAATCAACCACTCTCTATGCAGCTTTAAACGAAATTAAAGCTTCAACTAGAAATATTCTTACTGTAGAAGACCCGGTGGAATATCGTATTGAAGGAATAAACCAGGTTCAAGTGAAGCCAGAGATTGGCCTTACTTTTGCCAATGCGCTTCGTTGTTTCTTAAGACAGGATCCGGATATAATTTTAGTCGGAGAGGTAAGAGATTTAGAAACTGCTGAGATGACGATCCGAGCGGCCTTAACTGGCCATTTGGTCTTTTCAACGCTTCACACTAATGACGCTGCTTCTACAGTTACTCGGCTTGTCGACATTGGCATACCTAGTTACTTGGTAACTGCCTCTACCAGACTAATTGTTGCCCAGCGCCTAGTACGCAAGCTTTGTCCTTCTTGCAAGGAGCCCTATGAGGTGAGAAAAGAAAGTATCCCTGATGGAGTAACTATCAGTTCTCCGGTCATTTATAAAGCTAAAGGGTGTGAAAAGTGTAATTTTATTGGTTATAAGTCTAGATCAGTTATTACTGAAATTATTTTAGTTACTGAAGAGGTACGCTTGGCAATACATCGAGGAGCTGAACCAGGAGAGATTATGAAGATTGCCAAGAAGACTGGTTCACTGAGTCTTTTGGAGAGTGGTTTAAAGAGAGTGGAGGAAGGGATAACTTCTCTAGAGGAAATTTTATCGGTAGCGGTAGTTTACTAAGATAAACTTTAAAACATATGCCTAAATTTAATTATCTGGCAAAATCAAAGGATGGAAAGACTTTTAAGGGCGTAACTCATGCTCTTACCAGTTCGGAGCTAGTAGAGCGTCTAAAAGGCAAGGGTCTTTTTGTCATTTCGATATCTCCGCTAAAAGAAAAAGCTCATAGATCTCCGGTGGGCGGCTTGGTTCGTCGAGGTAAACGTTCAGGCGTAAAACTTATCGATTTAACTTTTTTTGCTAGGAATTTAGCAACTACCCTTTCAGCTGGCGTAACCCTTTTACGTAGTTTGGAAATCATTGCCCATCAGAGCGAGAGTTTAAAGTTGGAGAAAGTATTACGCAAATGCTGCGAGTATGTAAAAAGCGGTCTTTCTTTCAGTGAGGCGATTTCTAAACATCCAACTGTATTTTCGCCTCTTTGGCGGGGGATCGTTCATGTTGGGGAAACTTCAGGAAATTTACCTTTTGTTTTAGAAAAACTTGCTGACTATTTAGAGTTACGAATGGAATTTGAGCGAAAGGTTAAAAGCGCCTTAGTTTATCCGGTAATTTTGATGGTTGCTGCCGGTTTGGCAGTTGTAATTTTTTTAAAGTTTATTCTTCCTAAATTTATAAAGATTTTTGAGCAGTTTGATATAGAGCTTCCGCTTCCTACCCGGATAATTTTTGCACTTAGTCGATTCTTTTCTGAGCACTTTCTCATGGTTGTTGTAATTCTGGTGGGTTTAATTGTTTTATTTTTTATGATTAAAGATCGAGTTGCTGTGCGCCGCTGGTGGGATCGAGCTTGTTTTAAGATCCCGCTTTTTGGGACGGTAATGATTACTTTTTATCTTGAACGACTTACTTCAACCCTTTACATCCTTCTTGATAGCGGCATACCGGTAGTCTATGGTTTGGAGATTACCGCCGAAAGCATTGGTAATACCTTGCTTAGGGATAGTATTATGTTTGTTAAGGAGAGAGTAAAAGAGGGTGCTTCTTTATCTGAGGAGTTAAAGAATGCAAATGTTTTTCCGCTCTTGGTTTCTGAAATGACTAAAATTGGTGAGGAAACCGGAACGATTTCTGAAGTTTTTAACAAAGTTTCGTTGCATTATCGTAAAGAACTTACTACCCGGGTTGAGAGAATCATTGCTGCTTTTGAGCCTTTAATGATTATTTTTATGGGAGTTATTATCGGTGGCCTAGTTATTTCGCTGTTTTTACCTTTATTTAAGCTGACTAGCATTCAATAGCGCCTAACAAAGGTTAGGTTTTGACAGTGGCTGATAGATGTGGTATAAAAGGAATAAAGGATATAATTATTAATCCGTCCTAATGGTTGGGACTTATTGAAAGGAGGTTTCAAGATGAGAAAAGGGTTTACGCTTCTAGAACTATTGATTGTAGTAATTGTTATTGGAATTCTAGCTGGAGTAGCTATTCCTCAGTATCTTGCAGTAGTTGAAAGAGGCAAGGTGGCTGCCGCAAAAAATAACCTTGCTATCGCTGCTCAGGCCGAGAAAATGTATCGTACCGAGCATACCGCTTATACAGGAAATTTTAGCGATCTCGACAATTGGACTGAAGGTATATCTGATGCTATAGCTGCCCATGCTGCTGATTGGAACTATTCAATTGCTGATGCAGCAGATACTTTTACTATTACAGCCACAAGAGTTGGCGCAGCTGGCTCCAAGCACGGAGGTAAAACAGTCACAATTAACGAAACTAATCATGTTGGTGGGGACCACGATTTTCACTAAACTAGTTTTGCAGTAAGGATAGCTAACTGTTTTTTCCAAGGGTTTTAAATACTATGTTGTCTAGACCAAGTTTTAGCCTAATTGAGCTTATTACAGTTATAATTGTAATAAGTTTGTTAGTTCTTTTGGCTTTTCCGACTTACCTGAGCGTTCAAAGAAGAATTCTTGACCGCGAGGCCGGAACCCATCTAACACTTATTCAGGCTGCTGAGAAATCCTATCGTATCGAAGAGCGTGCTTACGTGGATACGGCAAATACTACCAACACCAATGAACTTCTAGGCCTTGATTTATCACCGACTGGTCACTGGAGTTATTCAGTGCCAACTGGTTTTGTTAACAATGCTTCGAATCCACCAACTTTTTGCGCTGAAGCAACCAGCGGAGGTGAAGCTTGGCATATTGATCAGGACGATCATGAAGCAGCTGATTGTGATTGCGCTCTTACTGCTGCTACTTGTACTGGGCGTTAAATTTAACAGTTAATTAGAGGCACATTCTGTTTTAAAATAGAATGTGCCTTTTTTTATTTAGTTGCCGATCAGCGAAGTTTTGATATAATCTAGTTAATAATGATTAAGTTTATTTTATCTTTAGTTTTAACTTTGTTTTTAGCCATTAGCTCTGCCTTTTCAGCTCCTTGTTATGGAACAAAGATGCCACAGGCTAATCAGTATTTTTCAGGATTTCAAACCCACCTTTTACTTGAGCGGGATTTAGAAGCTGAATATGGAAGTTTGCGTTCTGCTCAGAATTTTTTGGGATTTTCCTACGGTTTTTTTGATTGGCTGACTATTGATTTAAAGATTGGAGTCGGCAACCTTAAACAGCATCCGGTTGATAGCGATGAGGTTGACTATAATTCATCTTTTGCCGGTGGCTACGGAGTTCGTTTTAAGCTTTATGATAATCAGAAAAAGAGGCTAGTTTTTGGTTTTCATCATATTAGTGTTCATCCTTACTCTATTGATCTTGATGGCATAGAGAATAGATCTATCTTGGATGATTGGCAGGTATCAATGTTAGCTTCATATAGTTTTTCTAAGGTTACCCCTTATTTGGGTACAAAATGGTCGAGAGTTGATTATATTCACTGGGTAGATGATCAGCGCAAGCGACGTATGTCAGATTTAACTAAAGGTGTTGGTTTAGTTTTAGGTTTGGATATACCTTTGAGCGATCGAACTTGGCTTAACCTTGAAGGCCAGCTTTTCGACGGTAAAGCTTTAGCCAGCAGTTTAAATATTTCTTTTTAATTATCACCCCCCGGATCAATGATCATAAAGAATAAAAAAGAAGATTTACTTACCTATCTAGAAGATACCTCTAATCTCAAAGGTAGTGCTTGTCGGGTTTATCTCCCTAAGGATAAGACCGAGCTTTCAAAATGCATTCTTGAACTTAAGCGCCAAAAGATTCCATTTACTGCTTCAGCTGGTAGAACCGGGACAACCGGCGGATGTACTCCTTTTGGCGGCGCAATCATATCCTTTGAAGGTTTTAGAAAAGATATTGAAGTTGACCTTAAAGATAAAACCGCTAAGCTCAGCGCCGGGGTTTCACTTGATGAGTTAGAAACGCGGATTAATAAGTTAAAGCTAACCCTTCGGGCTTCACCAACTGAACCTTTAGCTTTAGCTGTAGGTACGGTTTCAACTGCTGCTTCCGGAGTAAGAGGTTTTGGTTATCGAGGGATACGCAACTATGTTAAGGAAATTGAACTTTGCCTTGCTGATGGTGAGTTAATTAAAATAAAAAGAGGCCAGATATTGGCTAAAGGTAGAGTTTTTGATTTTGAGCTTAAAAAAAGAAGATTTAAGTTTAAGCTTCCTAGTTATGCAATCCCTAATTGTAAGTCTCAGGCCGGTTATTTTATGAAAGATAATTTAGATTTGATCGACCTTTTTATTGGTTCAGAGGGTACATTAGGCATTATTGTTTCCTGCGTTTTATCTTTGCAGGATATTCCCTATCGGGCTTTTGATGGCCTAATTTTTTTCAGTAAAGAGGAAGATAGCTTAAAATTTGTTAGTGATATCAAAGCCTTAAAACAAAAAAGGACTATAGTCCCGACATCTTTAGAATTTTTTGATGCCAATTCTTTAAAGTTGCTTAAAAAAGAGTATTCTTTTATTCCTGAAGCGGCTGCGGCAGTTTACTTTGAGCAAGAAGTAGAAGTGGTCAGTGATCATGAACGATTAATTGATAAGTGGCAGAACTTAATTGAGCAAAGTAGTGCTTTAGTTGAAGAATCTATTTTTGCTGATACTGCTCAAGAAAGGGAAAAGGTGTTTGCGATAAGGCACAAATTACCTCAGATGATAAATGAATTTTTACGTCAGTCTAAGCAGGTTAAGGTAGCCTCGGATATTGCCGTGCCGGAAAGTAAATTTGACCAGATGTATCAGGATTATCGAAAGATAGCTAAAGAATGCGGGATTGATTATGTTAATTTTGGTCACATCGGTGAGTCGCACCTTCATTTTAACTTTTTGCCTAAGAGTGATACTGAAAGTGAGCAGGCTAAAGAGTATCTTAAAGAGCTTTGTCAGAGGGCAGTAGCTCTTGGTGGTACAGTATCAGCTGAGCATGGAATTGGAAAGATAAAGAAGTCTTATTTAAAGTTAATGTATAGCGCTGAAGATATTAAAGGAATGGCTCGGGTAAAGAAATATTTTGATCCTGATTGTCTTTTGGGTTTAGATAATATATTCGATCGGGAACTACTTAAGGATTTATGAAAAAAGAGTTAGCTGTCGCTGCAGCTTTAATTAAACGCGATAGCAAGTTTTTGCTTTGTCAAAGAAACCCTCACGATTGCTATAGTTTGCTTTGGGAGTTTCCCGGCGGCGCAATCGAGGCTGGTGAAACCAACAAGCAAGCGATAGAGCGGGAGATAGCTGAGGAATTAGGTCTAAAAATAGAGGCTAAGGAATTAGTCAATGAGTTTTTTGATGAAGATCAGGATTTAATAATTAAGATTTTTCTAATTCGTTGTCAAATTAAGAGTGGTAAACCGAAAGCTCTTGATTGTAATGATTTTGGTTTTTTTTCGTTTCCGGAAGCCGAAGGGCTAGCGCTTGCTCCGGCTGATAAGAAGATACTTGCCTATTTGAAAGAGGTTAACTAGATTTAATCTTCCTTTCGTTTTTCGTCAAAATAGTCTAAATCAGTCAAAGGCAATATGACCGAAGTTGCAATATTGGTTAAATGCGAAGCAATGCGTTTAAAGTAACGAGCAGCTAGAGTAAGCGAAACAGCCTCGTTTACTGAAAGGTTACTTTGCGATAGCTTTTTTATTGTTTCATCGCAGCGTCGTTTTATTTCCTTCTGGTATTCCCAGGTTTTAGCAGCCTCTGTTTCGTCCGATTCGATAAAAGCTTTTTTGGTCTGGGCAAAAAGGGTGACTATGTCTCCTTCAATATTGTTAAAAAGCTCGGTGTATTTTGTTTTATCTACTGGTTTATTCAATAGACTAGTTACTTCAAGAAGGTTTTTGGCATAATCGCCAAGCCGCTCAGCATCTTTCACTACACTCATTAAAAGCAGGCAAGTAGGAACATCGACTGATGGCTGAATTGAGAGGTGCTCAATTACCCTTTTTCTGATATCTTTTTGCAGCTGGTTTATTTTGCCGTCAATTTCATAGATCTTTTCTTTTAGGCCTGGCTCTTCTTGATTATCAATGAGTTTTCTGCATACAGCGACGAACATGATTTGAGAGTCGTCGAGCATATTTTTAAACTCATCAAGAACTTGGCTTAAGAAATTTTTTCCTTTCCAGAATTGTAATAGATTTTTAAACATCATAACCTCCTTAATGAGCTCTTGATGCTTCAGCTATCAAGAGCGAATTATGTCCGAGCCGCTTCGGAAAAATATTCTGCTCGAAGAGAATAAGATTTTTCCGATATTTAGGCGACCGGACTATTATTGTCATTTCAACACCCGGGAAATAAAAATTAATAGACCCGGTAGAGCAAAAAACATGATTAAGACATAGAAGATAACATATCTTCTTTTTATTGAAGCCAGCTGGCCTAATTTTTTAGCTAAAAATATCGGTATAGCCCGTATTCGTTTTATCGGGTAAATTATGAAAACTCCAATAATGTTAAAAAGAAAATGGGTAAAGGCAACGGTAATTGCTGCGATGTTTCCGGTAGCAAAGGAAGCAAGCATAGCGGTTACCGTAGTGCCGATGTTGGCTCCCATGGTTATCGGAAATGCCATTTCAACAGTTAGTATCCCGGCTGCCATCAGCGGAACTAGCAAAGAAGTGGTGATTGATGAACTTTGGACGACGGCGGTAAGAATAGTTCCAACGATTATAGCCAAGACAGCATGTTTACCTAAAACATTATTAAGTACAATCTCAGCTCTTTGCATTACCAGCGAGCGCATGATTTTTACAATGAAGTAGAGGGCTGAAAAAAGAATTATAATTGAAATAATTAGAAGCAATATGTAGTGGGCATGGCTGGGAATGTTTAATTTTTCAATTAGGCCGTCAATTAGATGTATTAAAGGTTGAGTGATGATTTTAATTGGGCTAGTAAATTTAATGCCGCCGACATTACTAAAAATTTTAGCCATCAGAGCAGCAGTTTTGCTTAAAAAGCCAAAAGCTACCTCAAGCGGAAAAAGTATGCATACACAGACAAGATTAAAAAAGTCATGCACTCCAGTTCCAGTTACGGCTTTTTTGAATTCTTCTTTGCGGTTGATATGGCCGATTGCAACTAGCATTCCGGTTACGGTAGTGCCGATATTGGCTCCCATAACTATTGGGACCGCGTTGGATATAGTCATAACTCCCGAGGCAACCATGCCGACAACAATTGAGGTGGTGGTTGATGAACTTTGGACTATGCTGGTAGCCAGAATTCCGATAAACAACCCGATAAAAGGATTGGCAGTGGTTGCGATTAAGCTTTCGGCAAAACCCTTACCAAAGCCTTTAAAAGCTGCGCCCATTAGTCCGATACTGACTAAAAATAAATAAACAAAGCTAAGGACGAGAATTAATTTTAGCGGAGTGTTTAGCCTTTTTGGAGGCATAAAGTGTATTTGATATTTTTTCAAGAAGTGAAATTATAAAACTATTCGTGAAAAAGTATTATACAAAGAAAAGGAATCATTGCAAGCCTTTTCTTTTTAGGTTATAATTTTAATTATGAGCGAGAGACAACAACTGCTTTCTTTATTAAAAAAGGAGGCTTTTCTTAAAAAAAGAGTTAAGCTAGCCTCCGGCAAGATAAGCAATTTTTATATTGATGTAAGAAAGGTATCCCTAAGCCCTAAGGGAGTCTATTTAATTTCTCGGCTTGCTTTTAACTTGATAAAAAAAGATTCAATTCAGGCGATCGGTGGTCCAACCTTGGGAGCTGATCCGATTGTTAGCGGTGTATGCCTGCTTGCTTATAAGCGTAACAAGAAATTAAAAGGATTCTTAATTCGCAAAACTCCCAAAAAACATGGCCGTCAGAAGTTAGTTGAAGGTCAAGACTTAAAAAGCGGCATGAAGGTGGTTATTGTTGATGATGTCGCTACCAGCGGCGGTTCATTGATTAAGTCAATTGAAATTTTAAAACAGGAGAGAATAAAAGTAGTAAAAGCTCTGGTTGTGGTCGATCGTGAAGAAGGCGCAACCGAAAACCTCGCTGCCTTAAATTGCCCGCTTGTATCTTTATTTAGAAAATCTGATTTTCTATGAATCGTATCCAAAAAAGCCTCACTGTAAAAAATTGTCTCTGTTTTGTTCTTAGCTTATCATTGCTAGGCTGTATTAGCAGCGAGTATAATGTTGGGACCCAATCCCAGGACCTCTATTTTTTTTCTACTGAACGGGAGGTAGCTATGGGTAGGAACATTGCTAAGAAAATTTCCGAGGAATTTAAGATTTCTAAAAATCCCCTAGATATCAAAAGGCTCCAGAACATTGCTTCAAAAATAACCGAATACACTGACCGTAAAGAAATAAGCTATTATTTCTATATTATTGAAGAGGATGATAAAGCTAAAAGTCAAATTAACGCCTTTGCTCTTCCCGGTGGCTATGTTTATGTATTTAAAGAGCTTTTTGATTTATTAGATGATGATCAGCTTGCTTTTGTCTTAGGCCATGAGATCGCCCATATTGTGAGTCGCCACAGCATAAAAAGGCTTCAGGCAGCCATGGGCTATAATCTTTTAGTCGTTGCCTCAGCTGGGGCAACCCGAAACGCTAGGTTTACTCAAGGGCTTTCTTTTGCTTTAGCTCAGATCTTAACCGGCTATTCCCGAGACGATGAGCTTAATGCCGACGAGGTGGCAGTTAAATATTGTCGATTGGCCGGATTTAATCCAATTGCCGGGATAGAGGTTCAAGAGAAGCTTTATCAAGAAAACAAAAAGAAAATCAGGCCACTTTCTTATTTTAAAACCCATCCTTATACCGATCAAAGAATCCGCCGAATTAAGGAAGTTTTACGTCTACCTCTAGGCGTAGATGATTACATTAACTATTAACAATATAGTTAATTAAACCTCAAAAATATTTATTTTTTAAAAGAATTCTTTCATTAGTAAACAAAATGAAAGGTTGACTGTGTTGAAGATAGAGTGAAAGAGAAAACAAGGGTAAATGTTTTGCGATTTTTCATAGAGATAGCAAAGAGCCATACTGAGGATGAAAATAGGCAGGACGCTATAAGGGGTTCGGTGTAAGAGCGAGAAGAACAGTGAAACAACCATTGCTGAGCCTAAGAAGTTAAATCGGCTGCGTACTAATTTATAGATAAATCCGCGAAAAAATAACTCTTCAGCTAAAGGGCCCAAGGCAATTACTTGTAAAACCAGCAAGGAAATCGAAGTTTTATTTTTCAGTAAGAATAAAAGTTCGATTGCTGGATTAAGCGAGTCCTTAAAACCCAATTTATTGGCTACGAAACCATTAACCAGAGCTGAAACTATAAGAATAGGTAAGACAGCGCTATAGGTACTTAAGGCAAAGATGGTGTATTTTTTATCAAAAGCTAAGCCCAAATTTTTAATTTTTAAATATTTCCAGACTAACAAGATTACTGTTATTTGCAGCAACATATTTATTGAGATCAGAAAATCAAGCGATAATTTCCATTGGAGTTTATAGAGGAGAGTAGGAACGATATAGCTAAAACATAGGCAGGCGGATATTAAGAATAAAAGTTGGCTTGCTTTTTCTTCTGATAAGTTAAACGGTTTTTGTTTCTCTTGAATTGAAGCCAGAGCCTTCTTTTTGATTTTTCGGACAGTTAAGATAGCTAGTTGAATTATTCCGATGAGAATAATATTTAAGTAGAGGAGACCAAAAATAACCAAGAGGATCATGGCCGAGTTTAAAACAAATTTTGCTTTATTAAGCTCAAAGGGAAAACTTACCTCTGAATTAGAGATTGGAGTGATACTTGCTTCAATAAGAAGTATTGCTAGTATGCAAACTATGATGAAGAGGATGTATTGGTTTCGTTTTGACATTTTTATATTGGCGGAGAGGCTGGGATTTGAACCCAGGGCCCCACTGTTAAGCGAGGCATCCGATTTCGAATCGGACGCTTTAAACCGGACTCAGCCACCTCTCCATAAATTATGCGGAAGGGGGGAGTTGAACCCCCATGGAGTTACCCACATGAATCTGAATCATGCGCGTCTGCCAATTCCGCCACTTCCGCGTAAGCTTTTTTAGGCCTTGACCGATTATATCAAAAAACTAGACAGGTTTCCATTTATTGTGTATAATCCTAGCACAAAGTTAACTAGCTGCTTCTTGGCCACAGAGGCAGAAAATCACAAATAATTTAGGAGGTAGGAATATGAGTCGTAATTGGTTCAAATTATTGTCTGTACTAGGGGTATTTTTATTACTTGTTGTAAGCTCAGCTTATGCTTATCGGCTTCCCGAAGACTATTCAAACATAAAGTATTTTTATGTTTTTGGTTCAGAGGGCAGCCCGCTGATGGGGGCTGAGGATAATGAATTAGAAATATATTTTGAAATTCCTGATCAGGAAGCCGGAGATTTGTTGATTAAGGTTTTCGATCCTGATACTGGAGGAAAACGCGACTGGAAAGAGAATGCCGATAATTCTTGGGATACAGTTACTGAGTTCGCTGTCTACGGTAACAAACTTCTTGCCGAGAAGCAATTTTCCGAAGGAGACTATGACTATAATTATTTTACCTTCGGACCTTACTCAGCGGATCAAGGCAAGAAAATAGATGGTGGCTATCAATTTAAAATGAAAGTCCGGGGCCTTAAAGGTGACGATGCCAATCTTTTTAAATTTAAGATATTTCCGAAAAGCGCTGAGGCCTATAGTTACAATATTACAATGCGTCTAGCTTCTAATGAGGGAGAGGAGATGTATTTTTACCCTGATGTGCCGGCTGGCACTAAAGAGCTTTTAGTAGAAAATTACGATATTGACCGAAGAGGTGGAATCAGTGTTTTATATGACCCATTATTAAGGACTAAATATGATATTAATGATTCGAGCAGCGGAGAGTGGAGCAAGACGGTTGTGCCGGTAAATGTTTTGAGCTCGCGACGATTCAAATATGTAATTACTAAAGGAACTCAACGATCAGCCCATGCTGCTTTAAAGATAGCTAATGATAAGGGCGAGTTGTTGCCAATTTACTTTAGGAAAGCTCCAGCTTTACCAGTAACTACAGCTAAGGCTCTTCCCTTGGTAAAAAAACTATCAGTTAAGAGAGTTCCAGTAGAGGAGCCTTCTCCGATCCCGTTTAAAAGACCGGCTCCGCTTAAGTGCAATAAATTTATTTTTGATGCAACTAAATCTTACGATCCTGACGATCAGAATCTTTCTTTTCATTGGGACTTTGGTGACGGGGTAACTAGTACCGAATCAATCATAACTCATGCCTATGATCAGGGAGGAGAATACTTAGTTGCTTTGACCGTATTTGATGATTCAGGTCTCGAGTGTAATACTGATAAGATTACTCAGAAAATATTTGTAAATACTGCGCCCCGGGCTGATTTTACGGTTACTGAATCAGCTTGCATAAATCAGAAAATTACCCTTGATGCTAGTTCTACTGTTGATGAAACCCCGGGAGATACGGTTTACTCTTGGGATTTCGGCGACGGAACAACTGGTGTCGGGAAAAAAGTTAAAAAGTTTTATGAAAAAGGTGGAATTTACAGAGTTACTCTTAGCGTGGACGATAACTTTGATACCGCCTGTAGTAAAGATGTATTTGCCAAAACCGTTCGCATTAATACCCCTCCGGTAGCTTCAGCTGGCGAGGATGTTAGTTTATGCCTAAAATCTCAAGATGATAAATATAAGGTAAAGTTCAATGCTGGAGGTTCTGAGGATAGTGATGGTAACCGGCTTACTTATTATTGGAATTTCGGTGATGGCACCAAAGCCGAGGGTAAAATAATCAGCCATACCTATCAAAAAGGAGGCCAGTATAAAGTCAATTTAGTTGTTGATGATTTTTCTGGCACAAATTGTAGCGTTGACAGCGATAGCTTGGTTGTGAATTTAAATCGTGTGCCATTAGTTAACGCTGGAGGTGAGATTAGCGCCTGCCAAGCCGAAGTAGTTGAATTTAGCGGTTCGGCATCTAGTGAGGATGGTTGCAATGATTGTGCTTATCATTGGAATTTCGGAGGTGGAGAAATTGTTGAAGGCTTAAGGGCAGAGCATGTTTACGATAAAGGAGGAGTCTATAATGTTGCTTTCACCGCTGATGACGGAAAAGGCACTCCTTGTTCAAGTTCTACCGATATCGTCAAGGTAGATATTAATTCTTCACCTTCGGTATCTCTGAAAGGCTCTAAATTAGGTTGCTTAGATCAAACTTTTAGTTTTGATGCTTCTTCGGCTAGAGACTTTAACGGTGATAGCTTGAGATATTTCTGGGACTTTGGTGATGGAACAATAAGAGAAGATAAAGCCAAAGTTACGCATAAATATTCAAAGGGCGGCCGCTACAAAGTTAAGGTTACAGTAAACGATCAAAGAAATTTACCTTGCTCAACTGCAAGTTCCGATATCGAAGTCAGGGTTAATACTGCACCGGTTGCCGATGCTGGGCCTAACCTGGTTTGCTGTCAGGGTAAGGAAACAGTGTTTGATGCTTCTAATTCTTATGATCCTGATGGAGATAAACTAACTTATTCTTGGAATTTTGGCGATGGTCGTAAGGCTAAAGGTGTTAAAGTAACTCACGCTTACAGAAAGCACGGGATTTATGACGTAGTGTTAACGGTTAAGGATGATTCAGGAAGTGATTGCAACCTAGGTACGGCAGGGTTTACTGCTAATGTTCAGGCTACCCCGGTTGCGGTAATTGATGTTAGAAAGAAATAATGTTAAGGAAAAATATCTTTACCCGAATGGTGAGAAATTTTCTTATCGGGCTTACAGTTTTTAGTCTATTTTTTCTGCTTTGCTATCAACCGGTTTTTTCTAAAGCAGTTGATGATTTTTTAGTAAAGTTGGGAAAAGGATTTTTGGAAAAAGGACTCTTTAGCGATGCCGAGATAGAGTGTCGTAAGGCTTTGATTGTTAATCCGGACAATACCCAGGCTAAGGCTTGTTTGGCTAAGATTCGCCGGATGAGAAAAAACGATCAGCCCCAAAGTTTACAGGTAGTTTGCTTAGGGGAAGAAGTTGTTTATGAGGTTACCGGTTTTAAAAATAGTGCCTATTCCAAATATGTTTGGGATTTTGGCGATGGGGTTAAGAAGGAATTTGGGGCGAAAGCCACCCATAGCTACTTGCTTCCTGGAAGATATACAATAGCTGTTTTTGCTGAAGATTTCCAACAAGGACTTTCTTATAGCTCTAGTGGCGGTACGATTTTAGTAAAAGTTAACCAACCTCCAGTGGCTGATGCCGGTCCGAATAAGGTTTGCTGTCAGGGTAAAGAGGCTATTTTTGATGCTTCTAACTCTTATGATCCCGATGGAGATAATTTAGTTTACTTTTGGGATTTTGGTGACGGTAATACCGCAAGGGGAGCCAGAGTAAAACATCACTATCCTTTAAATGGAATATATCAGGTTTCCTTAACAGTTTATGATCAGTCGCAAGATGCTTGCAATGTTGCTACTTCAGGGTTTACTGCCAATGTTCAGGCCTCTCCGGTTGCCGCAATGGAGATTATAAGGCAGTAGCTGCTAATTTTTTCTCCGCCAAACAACAACCAGGGTAAAAAATGGGACGTTTCGATTTTTTTATGCTATAATTTTAGCCATGGGTTTACTATTTCTAGCCGTGACAAAGCTTTCCCTGATTACCCTTTTTGGGTTTTTTCTTTATAAAAGAAAAGTCATAACCGACAAGGGCCTTGGCGTTTTGACTACCTTGGTTATATATTTTACTGTACCTTTTTTGATTTTTTCAGGCTTGGTTGAGAATTTTCAGATAGTTTTAGCTAATTCAGTTTGGATTTTTCTTTTAATATCGGTTGTTATCTTTATTGCCGGCTATCTGCTTGCGGCGGCTGTTTCTTGGAGAAAAAAACACCAAATAAAAAATGAGTTCATTAGCGTGGTAAGTTTCCAGAATGGAGGATACCTGCCGATGAACATAGCTTTTTTCCTTTTCCCTCCGGGGGTCCGCGAGAAATTTTTAGTCTATATTTTTCTTTATCTTCTCGGATACAATATCCTTATGTGGTCTTTGGGGAGTTTTCTAATTTTCCGCAAAAAGGGTGAGCGGTTTCATTACAAATCAATTTTTACTCCGCCGATCATAAGTACCTTAGTTGCTTTGTTGTTTATTTACAGCAAGCTGGCCGGTTCAATGCCAAAGATTATTCTTGATCCGATGCAGCTGATTGGTAATATGAGTTTTGTATTATCATTAATAATTTTAGGTTGTTGGCTGGCTAAGATTAAGCCAAAGGGTATATCTCAACGTTTGTTGTTAATCGTTGAAGCTAGTATTTTGAAATTAGTCGTTATGCCGCTTTTATTCTTGATCGGGTTATTGTATTTTAAGGTGTTTTCACTGCTTGGAGTTTTTGTTATAATCGAGGCGGCAATGCCATCAGCAGTTTCTTTACCGATTATTGCTCATTTACATCGGGCCGACAATGAGTTTATTTCTCAAGGAGTGTTCTTTACCCACATTTTAGGAATTATTACTATTCCCTTATGGTTAGGGTTTTTGCAGATTCTCGGGTTTAGTTTTTTATAGGGTGATTACAGATGAAGACAGTTGCGACCAATAGAAAAGCCAGGCGTGATTACAGTATTCTTGAGACTTTTGATGCTGGGATTCAGCTGAGAGGTAACGAGGTTAAGTCTCTACGTACCAAAAGCTGTTCTTTGGAAGACAGTTTTGCTCGGATTGAGAAAGATGAGCTTTTTTTGTATAATATGCATGTTCCTGAGTTTGCCAAGAGCTCGCATTTTAAGAGTGAACCTAAAAGAGTTAGAAAGCTTTTGGTACACAAAAAGGAAATTAAAAAGCTGATCGGTTCCACTGTCCAAAAGGGCTATACGCTTATACCTTTAAAGATATATTTTAATCAGCGCGGCATTGCTAAAATCGAGATTGGTCTAGCTAAAGGAAAGCATTCCTATGATAAACGCAGAAAGATAAAAGAAGATATTACTAAGCGAGAAGCCGAGCGGGCCTTAAAGGTATTTCATAGGAAACGTCTTTAGTTCGATTGCGTTTTTATAACTAAAATGTTAAGAATAGCTTTGCTAAGGGAGGATAAAGACAATGAGTAAGATTCTGGATTTAGGGATTGCAGCAGCTAAAGAAGCTGGCGAATTTTTGCTTGATGGTTTTGGCAAGGTAAGCAAAATTGAGAAGAAGGGCGATCGAGATTTCGCTACCAATCTAGATAAAGAGGCCGAGTTGATGATTATTGATAAAATCAAAGCCCAATTCCCTAGTCATGGTATTCTTGCTGAGGAAACCGGAAATAGCGATCTCGACAGTGAATATATATGGATCATCGATCCTTTAGATGGGACGCATAACTTTATCCGTAATATAGATATTTTTGGCGTATCTATCGGCATAGTGCATAAGCAAAAGGATTTTGTTGCCGGAATAATTTATATGCCTAGTTCTGATGAACTCTATATCGCCGAGAGAGGGTCAGGAGCATACAAGAACGATACTAAGATATTAGTTTCTGAAAATAATGATTTGAAAGAATGCTCAATTGCTTTTGATTCAAGTATCCGCTATACGCCTGGTCCGATGCTGGGTACTTTGGGAGATTTAGCCGAGAAGGTATTTAATATTAGAATGTTTGGCTCTTCAGCTCGACATCTCTCTTATGTTGCTGAAGGGGTTCTAGACTTTGTGGTAGAGTTTCATGACCGGCCCTGGGATTTTGCCGGCGGGGTTTGTATTATTGAGGAAGCCGGTGGCTTCTTGAGCGATTTAAGAGGTGAGCGATTAACCTATAAAACTATAGGCTATATCGCTTCCAACAACAGAGTCCACGGGCAAATAGAGGATATTGTCAGGTCAAATCTTAAACTTAAAAGATAGTTGACAAGTTATAAATTTTTGGTATCATAAAATCCTATGTGGTTAGCAGCAATATTTATTATTATCGGAATCGCTTCACGTTTAATTCCCCATGTACCTAATTTTTCTCCTTTGGTTGCGGTTGCTCTTTTTTCTGGTGTTTATTGGAAGAAGCCGTATGGTTATTTACTGCCTTTATCAATCTACATTATTTCTGATTTAATTATCGGTACCCACAATACAATGGCTTTTACTTGGCTATCGATCATTATGATCTATGGTTTAGGTACATTTTTAGCTAAGAAAAGAACAGTTGTCACAACCGGTTTTTATGCAATTATTTCATCGGTTTTATTCTTCGTTGTTACTAACTTAGGCGTATGGATGATGGGCTGGTACCCACCGACCCTTGAAGGTTTGTCAGCTTGCTTTACTTACGCTATTCCTTTTTTCAGGACCTCTCTTGCAGCAAACTTGGTCTATGTAGTTGTCCTTTTTGGTTCTTATGAATACTTTTCTTCAAGAGTTAAGCTTACTAAAGCGACTGCCTAATCTTAGTCTTAAACAATTCCAAAAAACATCCTTTACACCCCTAAAAAAATCGATATAATAAATGAAGCTTATGATTTTTTAAGCTTAGGGTGTAGAAAAATTATTTTGTTTAATTTGTCCGGGGCGTAGCGTAGTTTGGTTAGCGCGTCTGCTTTGGGAGCAGAAGGCCGGTGGTTCGAATCCACTCGCCCCGACCAAATTGTGCCCGTAGCTCAATCGGATAGAGCACCTGCCTTCTAAGCAGGATGTTGTAGGTTCGATTCCTACCGGGCACGCGTATTTTAATTTAGCAGATTTTAATAGTAGGAGAAGGGATGAAAAAAATATTGATCATTTTGGTATGGATAGCAGTAATCGTGGTTTTGCTACACGTAGCCCTTTTCGTTTTTATCAATTTAAAGGGTAGAGATATTATTATAGCTAAACTTCAGAAGGATTTTGGTAGTGAAGCCCGATTAGAATCTATCAGTTTAAGTTTCCCTTTTGCTATAGAGATCAAGAATTTTCGGAGTAGTGATTTGTCTTTTAGAAAGGCAAAAGCATCCTTAGGTTTATCTAATCCTTTTAGGCGTTTCCTAATCAGTAATCTTTCCCTAGAAGATCCGGTAATCAATGTAACCTTAGATAGAAAAGGAGTCAGAGCTGAACCTATTTTTTCTAAGTCTTGGCGTCAGCGTAGTAAAAAAACTCCTGAAGAAATCAAAGAGAAACCTTCCCTTTCTGGACAAAAAACCAATTTTGAGTCGAGATCTGTAGAGCCAAGACAAATTGAGAATGAAAGTAAGCCAGCAAGAAAGTTTTCTTTAGTAATAAAAAATATTTACATTAAGGGTGGCCGAATACAACTTACGAATAGATTAAAACGCGAACCAATAGTTACTATAATTAATAATATAGATGCTTATTTAAAAAATATTTCCTACCCGGATTTAGAGAAGTTTATTCTAGATATCAGTGGAGCTTTAAAAACTGAAGAGGGGGTTTCTCGAAAAAATATAGCTTTAAAGGGCTGGGTGGATTATTCTAATAAAAATATGGAGGTAGAATTAGGGCTAGATAAAATAGACTATTCTGCTTTTGAAGACTATTATCCGCCTAATTGGAAATTGGAAGGTTTAGGGGTCAAAGAGGCCTTACTTTCCCTGGAATCTAATTTTGTTTCTGAGAATAATGATTTAACTATTAAAAATACTTTATTTTTAGATAGTATTGAGTATCTAGAGCTGGCTGAAGATCAAGAGGGTAGCTCTCGGGCTAAAACTGTGAAAACAATTTTGGCTTTTATTGCCATGGGTGACAATAAGCCATCTTTTAACTTTGTAGTTAAAACTAAGATGGACACTCCTAAAATTGATTTTGCTTCGATAAAAGAAAGCTTTAATACAACTTTTAATTTTGGTTTAGGAGGTATTTTGCAAGGTGCAGCTAACGTTATGCAGGAGAACGTAAAAGAATTGATAAAAGACAATAAAGAGCTTGGTGCTGACGATGCCGTAGAAAGGATGAAAGAGACTGGCGAAGAGCTTATTGATGCTTTAAAAGATATATTTATTCCTAAGCTTATAGAGATGGGTGAAGAAGGTGCCCTTGAGGCCAAAGAACAGGATCACCCTAATCCGGTAGTAGCGCCTTAATTTTTAGATATTTTGAAATTTTAAATTACGGTGGATGTAGCTCAGGTTGGCAGAGCACTTGATTGTGGTTCAAGATGTCGCGAGTTCAAATCTCGTCATCCACCCCAATGTTCTTTTTTTACCTTCCAGAAGAAAATTAAACGGAATTTTGTAAGAAAATGAGAGATTTTTTTGAAACAGCCGGAAGTTCAAACCAATTTTTTCCAAGAATTCTCTCTGGGGGGCGGGGTTTGCCGCCAAGGCAATACAACCGGCTTGGTGAGCAAGAGTTAGGAAGTTTTTCATCGGTTCGAACCATTTCCCGTCACTGTTTTGGGGGTTAGTTTCCCAATCAACCTTCCTGTTTACTAATTGGTATTTTTTCTTTTTATATTCTTCCTCAGATATCCCGCCGTCAATATATAGATCAAGCAGTTTTTTGAGCTTCTGGTTTATTTCTTCTATCTTTATTTCAGCGCTGCGCTGGGTGTGGATTTTACCGGCCTCAAAAAGCCCGATTTCCCGCTTAAGCTCATTCATCATTAGAGAAAAAATGCCGTCATCAAGCTGAATCGCAAGAATGGCCGTTTTGATTTGTTCGGTTAGCTCTTCCTCGCGGGTGTATTTCTTCTGAGAACAGGGGCCTTTGCGTTTGGTGCAGCGGTAGTAATTATGCCCTTTTTGGTTCTCGGCGGTGATTTGACAGCCGCATTCAGCGCAGCGCATAAACCCTTTTAGGGCGAAATACCTATTTTTATGGAGGATAGCTTTACTTTTTAATTTTAAAACTTCCTGAACTATATCAAAGAGTTCTTTATCAATTATGGGCTGGTGGGTGCCTTGATATAGTTCGCCTTTAAAGGAAAAGGCACCGTAGTAAAAAGGGTTATGCAAAATTCTTGCGATATTACTGATAACAAGAGGTTTCTTGAATCTCTTGCTCACCAAGCCTAAAGCAGCCGCCAATTTTTTTAAATCGTCCAGAGTATATTTATTCTCAGTGCATAAGAGAAAAAGTTTTTTAACCAGCGGCGCCACCGCTTCATCCACTAAGATTTTGCCTTTGCCGTCATTAGTATAACCGATCGGGGCAAAGCCCGGGTATTCACCACGCCGTAATTTTTCTCTTATGCCGCGCTTGGTATTTTCACTTAGGTTATCCACGTAATACTTTGATTGGCCGAAGCTGATACTAAGCATAAACTTGCCCTGGGCCGTATTGTCAAAGCGGTAAGTAGGAAAGCGTAAATCAACGATGTTACCGATGTCGGTGAGGTAAATGATTTTTCCGCCGTCAATGGAGTTTCTAGCCAAGCGGTCAGGATGCCAGGCAATAATGCCATCGGCTTTACCTTGCTCAATAAGTTTAATCATTTGGTTAAAGACCGGCCGGCCTGGTGACCTGGCAGTTTTTGCTTCCTGGAATTCATCGATAATGGCCAAACCTTCCTTTTTAGCAAACAGTCTTGTTTCGATTAACTGCGATTGGATAGAGAGGACTTGCTTATCTTCGGTATCAGTAGATTTACGCACGTATAAAAAATATTTGTTCATTTTTCTAGCCCCCTTTTTTTTAGATATTAGCAATAAAAATAAAAATCCAGCCCAAGGTATTTTAGGAATTCTGTTTTAAAAAAAATTGGCGGTTGCTTTGACTCTACCTTAAGGACAGAGGGGCTAGATTGCCTTGGGATGTGCCGAATGGCGCAAGGCTTGCGGAGCAAGCCCGGCAAACCCCGCCCCCCAGAGAGAATTCTTGGAAAAAATTGGTTTGAACTTCCGGCTGTTTCAAAAAAATCTCTCATTTTCTTACAAAATTCCGTTTAATTTTCTTCTGGAAGGTAAAAAAAGAACATTGGGGTCCCTATATCAAAAAGTCAGAACCCATTTTAAAGAAAAATACAAATAACGTCTATTCTTATTTTGATCAGCATTACTAAGTTATCGAATCGCAACTGACCATATCGATATAACCACTCCAGCGACATCTAATAG